>NZ_JBDPMC010000038.1:0-62864 GCF_039871625.1 Micromonospora sp. B11E3
ACTCATGACTATACGTCTGGCCGGTCAAACAGTCCGCTGGGCCAACGCCACCGAGCGCGAAGCCGCCCAACGCATCAACGTTGAGCGACTTCTCGCCACGTAGTCACCCGGTTACCCGACGGTCTCTCAGATGCCCAGCCTGGCGGCGCGCAGCCGCTCGGCCACCGCCGCCGGTCCGTCCACCTGCACCCGGGCCACCCGCTGCCGTCCGGTGAGGAACAGCGCGAGCTCGCCGGGCGCGGCGACCAGCCGGACCCGCTGCCCGCCCCGCCCCGCCGACAGCTCGCCGTACCCGGGCGCCTGCACCAGCACGTCGGCGGGGAAGCGGCGCAGCCCCAGCCGGCCCAGCACCGCCGCCTGGCGCCAGAGCCGGGCGTGCAGCCCGGCCGGCAACTCGCGCGGCTGCCACCCGGCCGTCGCCCGGCGTACGTCCTCGTGGTGGACGAAGAACTCCAGGGTGTTGAACAGCTCGTGGGCGACCGGGTTGCTCACCGGGCTCCACGCCGGCGGGCGGCGCAGCTGGGCGACCAGCTCGGCGAACGGCCGGGCCGCGAACTGCGTCCGCACCCGCTCGGCGCGCCGGCGCAGCGGCGCCAGCACGATCCCGCCGGCCGCGTCCGGCCGCCGCTCCCGCACCAGGATGTGGGCGGCGAGGTCCCGGACCGTCCAGCCCTCGTTGACGGTCGGCGCGTCCGGACCCACGCTCAGCATCAGGTCGGCCAGCGCCTCGCGCTCCGACCGGGCGTACTGCGGCATGGCCCCGATCGTAGGCCCGCACCGTGCCCGGCGCGCCCCCCGAACCCGGCGGGCCGCGCATCCGGTGCCGCCCCACCGGGACCCGCGGAACGTGATCGGCGACATACCCGGCGCGGGGCGGCGCGGTGGAACCGGAGCGGTAAGGATGAGGGGGATAATGGCGGCTTACGGCGGGGGAGAGCGTGACCAACAGAACAAGTCGGGACGTGCTCCGCAGAGGGCTGTGGGTGCTCGGCCGGGCCATCCGGGAGCAGCCGCGGATCTTCGCGGTCGCGGTGGCGGGCAGCGTGCTCTTCGGCCTGCTTGTCGTGGCCAGCGCGTACGTGGTCGGCGCGGTGGTCGGCGACGTGGTGGTGCCCGCGATCGAGCGCGGGTCGGTCGGCGTCGCGGCGCTCGCGCTGGCCGCCGGCACCCTGCTCGGCATCAGCGTGCTGCGGGTGGTCGGCATCTTCGGCCGCCGGCTCGGCGCCGGTTACATGCAGTTCCGGCTCCAGGCCGCGTACCGGCGTCGGGTCACCCGCCGCTACCTGGACCTGCCGCTGTCCTGGCACCAGCGCAACGCCACCGGCACGCTGCTGTCCAACGCCAACTCCGACGTCGAGGCGGCCTGGTACCCGATCGCCCCGCTGCCGTTCGCCGTCGGCACGCTCGTGATGCTGGTCGGCGCGGTCGCCTCGCTCTTCGTCACCGACTGGGCGCTCGCCCTGGTCGGCCTCGCCGTCTTCCCCGCGCTGTTCGCCCTCAACGTGGTCTACTCGCGCCGGATGGCCCCCCGCCAGGCCCGGGCGCAGCGGCTGCGCGCCGAGGTCAGCGGGATCGCCCACGAGAGCTTCGACGGCGCCCTGGTCGTCAAGACCATGGGCCGCGAGGCCCAGGAGACGGCCCGGTTCGCCGCCCGGGCCGGCGAGCTGCGCGACGCGCTGATCTCCGTCGGCCGGCTGCGCGGCGTGTTCGACCCGATGCTGGAGGCGCTGCCCAGCCTCGGCACCCTCGCCGTGCTGGTGGTCGGCACGTTCCGGCTCCGGCAGGGCGCGATCACGGTCACCGAGCTGGTCAGCGTCGCGTTCCTGTTCACCGTGCTGGCCTTCCCGGTGCGGGCCATCGGCTGGGTGCTGGCCGAGCTGCCGCGCAGCGTCGCCGGCTGGGACCGCGTCCGCCGGGTCCTCGACGCGACCGGCGAGATGCCGTACGGCGACCGCGCGCTCGACCCGGACGAGGCCGGACCGGCCACCCTCACCTTCACCGACGTGAGCTTCGCGTACGAGCCGGCCGAGGCGCACCTGCCCGGCACCGAGGTGCTCGGCCAGGTCTCGTTCGACGTCCCCGCCGGCCGGACCGTGGCCCTGGTCGGCCCCACCGGCTCGGGCAAGTCCACGATCGCGGCGCTCGCGGCGCGACTGGTCGACCCGCTCGCCGGCACGGTCGCCCTCGACGGGGTGGACGTGCGTGAGCTGACCGCCGCGTCGCTGGCCGGCACGGTGGCGCTGGTCGCCCAGGTCCCGTTCGTCTTCGACGACACCGTCCGGGCCAACATCACCCTCGACCGGCCGGGCGTCACCGACGACGACGTCTGGGCCGCGCTGCGGCTGGCCGAGGCGGACGGCTTCGTCGCGGCGCTGCCCGACGGGCTCGACACGACGGTCGGCGAACGGGGCACGTCGCTCTCCGGCGGGCAGCGGCAGCGGCTCACCCTCGCCCGGGCGCTGGCCGGGCGGCCCCGGCTGCTGGTCCTCGACGACGCCACCAGCGCGGTCGACCCCCGGGTCGAGGCGGCCATCCTGGCCGGGCTGCGCGCCCCGGCCGCCGGCGGCCCGGCCGCGTCGATCCTCGTCGTGGCGTACCGGCGGGCCACCATCGCGCTGGCCGACGAGGTCGTCTACCTGGAACAGGGGCGGGTGGTGGCCCGGGGCACCCACGCGGAGCTGCTCGCCACCGTCCCCGGCTACGCCGACCTGGTCACCGCCTACGAGCAGGCCGAGACCGACCGCGCGCAGCAGCGCACGTACGACGAGGTCAGCCCGCTGACCTCCGGCCTGGAAGTCGAGGTGGACCGGTGACGGTGACGGTGGAGGCGGAGCGGCCGGCGGAGGATTCCGGGTCGACCTGGCGGACGCTGCGGCGGGGGCTGGCGCTCTCCCCGGAGCTGCGCATCGGCCTGGCCGGCACGCTCGCCCTGGCGCTGGTCTACATGGTGGGCCGGGTCGCCGTCCCGGTGGCGGTGCAGAAGGGCATCGACGACGGCATCGTCGGCGGGCTCGACCTGGGTGTGGTGTGGTCCGTCGTCGTCGTGACCGCCGCCGTCCTGGCGGTGACCACCGCCTGCGGGTACCTGATGACGCGCCGGCTGTTCACGGTCAGCGAGACGGCGCTGGCCAACGTGCGCACCCGGGCGTTCCGCCACGTGCACGACCTGTCGATGCTGCACCAGCAGTCCGAGCGGCGCGGCTCGCTCGTGTCGCGGGTGACCAGCGACGTCGACCAGATCACCCAGTTCCTCCAGTGGGGCGGGGTGATCCTGATCGTGAACCTCGGCCAGCTGCTGGTGACCACGGCCGTCATGCTGGCGTACTCGTGGCAGCTGACGCTGGTGGTGCTCGCCGCGTTCGCGCCGGCGGTGCTGGTGATCCGGCTGCTGCAACGCCGCCTCGCCGGGGCGTACGGGGTGGTCCGGCAGCGGACGGGCACCCTGCTCGGCGCCATCGCCGAGAGCGTGGTCGGCGCGCCGGTGATCCGGGCGTACGGGATCGCGGGGCGGACCGCCCGGCGGCTCGACGCCGCGATCGACGGGCAGCGGCTGGCCCAGCAGCGGGCGATCCGGATCAGCATCATGGGCAGCTCGGTCGGCGAGCTGGCCGCCGGTCTGGCGCTGGCCGGCGTGGTGGCCCTCGGCGTCGTCCTCGGGGCGGGCGGCGGCCTGTCCATCGGCCAGCTCACCGCGTTCCTGTTCCTGGTGACGCTGTTCATCCAGCCGGTGCAGATCGCCACCGAGGTGCTCAACGAGGCGCAGAACGCCATCGCCGGCTGGCGGCGGGTGCTCGACGTGCTGGACGTAGCCCCGGACGTGGCCGACCCGGGGGAGCAGGGGCGGGAGCTGCCGGCCGGGCCGCTGGACGTCCGGTTCGCCGGGGTGTGCTTCGCGTACCCGTGCGGCCCGCCGGTGCTGCACGACGTGACCCTGGAGATCCCGGCGAAGAGCCGGGTGGCGGTGGTCGGGGAGACCGGCAGCGGCAAGACGACGTTCGCCAAGCTGCTCACCCGGCTGATGGACCCGACCTCCGGCGAGGTGCTGCTGTCCGGGGTGCCGCTGCGGCAGGTCCGGTTCGACTCGCTGCGCTCCCGGGTGGTGATGGTCCCGCAGGACGGCTTCCTCTTCGACGCCACGGTGGGGGACAATGTCCGTTTCGCCTGTCCGGAGCTGACCGATGCGCAGCTCACCGCCGCCTTCACCGAGCTGGGGTTGGCCGACTGGCTGGACGGGCTGCCGTCCGGGCTGGACACCCCGGTGGGGGAGCGCGGCGAGGCGCTGAGCGTGGGCGAGCGGCAGCTCGTCGCCCTGGCCCGGGCGTACGTGGCCGACCCGGACCTGCTGGTGCTGGACGAGGCGACCAGCGCGGTCGACCCGGCCACCGAGGTACGCCTGCAGCGCACCCTGGACGCGGTGACCCGGGGCCGCACGACGCTCGCCATCGCGCACCGGCTCTCCACCGCGCAGGCGGCCGACGAGGTGATCGTCGTGGACCGGGGCCGCGTCGTGCAGCGCGGCCCGCACGACGAGCTGATCCGCGAACCGGACTCGGTCTACGGCCTGCTGTACGCCTCCTGGTTGGAGCAGACCCGCTGAGCCCGGCAAGGGCCGGAAGATCCGCGGAGCCCGGCGGCAAGGGCCGGCAGGCTCCCTCTGGCCGGCCGACGCGCCACGCGCGGGGGGCTCTCACGCGGGGTGGCCGGGGACCTTCGTGAGCTCGCCGAAGATGTAGCGCTGGACGGTCGGGGCGAGCGCGGCGACCAGGGTCTCCGGCGGGGCGGAGGCGACCGGCTCGAGCCGGATGACGTACCGCATCATGGCCAACCCGATCATCTGGGTGGCCACCAGCGAGCCGCGCAGCGGCAGCTCGGCCGGGTCGACGGCGAGGTGGACGAGCACCCGGCGCAGCACCTGGGTGACGACGAACTCGCGCAGGAGCCGGGCCGTCCACTCGTTGCTCACCCCGGAGCGCAACAGGGCCACCCCGGCCGCGCCGGCCGGGGAGTCCCAGACCCGCAGGAAGGTGGTGACCAGCCGTTCGCCGAGGCCGGCCGGGTCCCCGGCCAACACTGCCGGCAGCAGCTCCGCCGGGTCGACCGGGCTGTTCATCGCGGCCAGGAAGAGCTGGTCCTTGCTGCCGAAGTAGTGGTGGACCAGCGCGGGGTCCACCTCCGCCGCCTGGGCGATCGACCGGATCGACGCCGCGTCGAAGCCGCGCTCGGCGAACGCGGTGCGCGCCGCGCCGAGGATCGCCTCCCTGGTGTCCGGGTTGCCGGGCCGCCGCCCCGTCCGCCGCGCCATCGCCGCCCTTCGCTCGTCCATCGCGGTACGTCCCCCGACCGCCCCGTCGCGGCCCGCCGGCGCGGTCGCGGAGCCCGGCCGGCGTTGCCTCAGCCGCTGCGCCGGCGCAGGGTGGCCGCCGCGAGCACCAGGGCCAGCACCACGGAGCCGGCCACCACCCCCAGGTCGCGCCACATCGTGGCGGTGGGCTCGGCGTGGACGCCGACCTCCTGCAACGCCTCCACCGCGTACGACAGCGGCAGGGCGTCGCTGACCGCCTGCAACCAGCCGGCCATCCGGTCCCGGGCGACGAACAGCCCGCACAGCAGCAGCTGGGGAAGCACCACCACCGGCATGAACTGTACGGCCTGGAACTCGGTGCGCGCGAAGGCGCTGCACAGCAGCCCGAGGGCCACCCCGAGCACCGCGTTGACCACCGCGATCATGATCACGAGGGCGCTGCTGCCCGCGGTGGAGAGGCCGAACACCCAGTACGCCACGGCGGCGGCGATGCCGGCCTGCCCGGCGGCGGCCAGCCCGAACGCGATGCCGTAGCCGAAGAGCAGGTCGAGCCGGCCCAGCGGGGTGGTGAGCAGGCGTTCCAGGGTGCCGGAGGTGCGCTCGCGCAGCATGGCGATGCTGGTCACCAGGAACATGATCACGAATGGGAAGACGCCGAGCATCACCAGCGCCACCCGGTCGAACATGCTCGGCTGGCCGGGCGGGGTGGGCTGGTCGGCGTACATGTAGTAGACGAGCGTCAGCAGCAGCGCCGGCACCAGCACCAGCAGGGCGACGGTGCGCCGGTCGTGCCGGAGCTGGCGCAGGATGCGGCCGGTGGTGGCGGCCAGGATGCGGAGGTTCATGACTGCTCCCGTCCGGTGCTGCCGGTCGGACGCGTGGCGCCGTCCCGTGCCGTCCCGCCGTCGCCGCCCGTGGCCGCCTCGCCCGCGCGGATCAGGCGCAGGAACGCCTCGTCGAGGTCGTCGACGCCGGCGGCGACACGGATCGCGTCCGGGGTGTCGTCGGCGACCAGTCGGCCCTGGCGGATCAGCAGCAGCCGGTCGCAGCGCGCCGCCTCGTCCATGACGTGGCTGGACACCAGCAGGGTCGTGCCGGCGGCGGCGAGGGCGTGGAACCGGGCCCAGAGGTCGGCCCGAAGCACCGGGTCCTGCCCGACCGTCGGCTCGTCGAGGACGACCAGCTCCGGCTGCCCGACCAGCGCGCAGGCCAGGGAGGCGCGGCTGCGCTGCCCGCCGGAGAGGGTGCCGACGAGCTGGGTGGCGGCGTCGGCGAGCCCGACGTCGGCCACGGCCCGGTCGGCGTCAGCCCGGCCCCGCCCCTGGAGGGTGGCGAAGTACCGGGCGTTCTCCCGGACGGTGAGGTCGGCGTACACGCTGGGGGCCTGGGTGAGGTAACCCACCCGGCGGCGCAGCTCCGGGGTGCCCGCCGGCCGGCCGAGCACGGTCACCGAGCCGGACCGGACCACCTGCACCCCGACGATCGCCCGCATCAGGGTGGTCTTGCCGCTGCCGCTCGGGCCGAGCAGGCCCGTCACCGCGCCGCGCGGCACCGCGCAGCTGATGGCGTGCAGCACCCGCCGCCGGCCCCGGTCCACGACCAGGTCGCGGACCGCGATAGCAGGATCCATCGCCCACCTCCGGAAGGAATTCAACAGCCGATGAACTCAACGCTAGATGAGATAGACGGCGGACCGCAACGGGCCGGTGGCGTCGAGCGGGCGGCGCGCCGGAAAGGTATCCCCCGGCAGGAATGAGAACGGTCGGGCACTAGGCTTCGGACCGGACAGCGGGTCCGCCAACGGGCATTGCGCCCCGGATCGGGCGTACGGCACGATGGCGCGGTGGGTTACGCTGCGTCACCTGGCGACGGATTCCTCGACGAGTGGGCGGCCCGGCTGCGGCAGTCGGCCGACCGGCCCGTCGTCGGCATCCTGCTGCGGGGCAGCCACGCCCGGAGCGCGGCCACCGAGCACAGTGACATCGACCTCGACGTGCTGGTCGACGCCGACTCCACGGCGGGCTCGGCGAGCGTCCCGCCCCACCTCGCCCCGTACGCGGCCCGCCGTGCCTACCTGGCCGAATCCGGCGGACGGCTGGCCCATGTCTCGGTGTCCGTCCGGGACGTACGCTCCTGGCTGACCCATCTCGGCGAACCGGCCGACTGGGCGTTCGGGCTGCCGGTCACCGCGCCCGCCCGGCTGCTCTGGGCCGACCCGCGCTGGCGGGCCCGGCTCGACCTGCCCGTGCTCTGCCAGCCCGCCGACGAGCCACGCCTGGAGGAACTGATCGCCACGCTCGGTAAGGTCGCCGGGGCCCGCAGCCGGGACGACCACCTCGGCGTCCGGCTGGCCGCGGCCGACCTGGCCCGGCTCTGCCCGTCCGTGCTGCGGCTGGCCAATCCGTCGGTGCGGGTGGTGTCCAGGCGGTCCGCGTTCACCGCCGCCCTCGAACTGCCCGTCGCCCCACCCGGGTACCGCGACGACATGCTGCTCTGCCTCGGCGCGCGCCCCGGCTCCACCGAGCAGCTCTGGGCGGCGGCGGCGCGCCTGGTCACCGGCACCGTCCCGCTGGTCCGCCCGTACGCCGACGAGATCGCCGCGGTGGCCGGGCTGGACCTGGCCGACGCGCTGCTCGACGGCCGGCTGGACCGCTACCTCGGCCAGTTGGCCGGCGGCGTCGTGTCGCCGCCTGCGCGGAACCGGGTGCCGGGGCCGCCCCGGTGGGACTCGTTGCCGGTGCCCGGGCCGCGTACGGGACAATGGGTCACTGTGCCCGTACCTGACGCGCCGGTGACCGGCGCCCACGCCGAGCAGACCCCGCCCGCGGCCGGCGGACCGACCCGCGCGTCCCGGCTCGACCCGGCCATCGCGGCCCGGCTGCGCCGCACCCCCGACGGCCTGGTGGCGGCCGTGGTCCGCCAGCACGACACGGGCGAGGTGCTGATGGTCGCCTGGATGGACGACGAGGCGCTGCACCGCACCCTGACCACGGGCCGGGCCACGTACTGGTCGCGCAGCCGCCAGGAGTACTGGGTCAAGGGCGCCACGTCCGGCCACCACCAGTACGTCCGCTCCGTCGCCCTGGACTGCGACGGCGACGCGCTGCTGGTCAGCGTCGACCAGGTCGGCCCGGCCTGCCACACCGGCCACCGGACCTGCTTCTTCACCGAGCTGCCGGTGACCGTCGCGGGGGAGTCGGCATGACCGACGGCGCCGTGAGCCCCGATCAGGGCACGTTCACCGAGCTGGCGGCCCGCTGGCGGGTCGTCCCGGTCACCCGCCGGCTGCTCGCCGACGGCGAGACCCCGGTCGGGGTCTACCGCAAGCTGGCCGGCGGACCGGGCACCTTCCTGCTGGAGTCCGCCGAGCAGGGCGCCGGATCGGCCTGTTCGGCCTGGTCGCGGTACTCGTTCGTCGGGGTGCGTAGCAGCGCCACCCTCACCGAGTCCGACGGCGTCGCGTACTGGACGGGCCAGCCGCCGGCCGGGCTGCCGGCCGGCGGCGACCCGGTCCGGGTGCTGCGCGAGACCGTGGCGGCCCTCGCCGGCCCGGCCTGGGACCCGGCCAGCGGCATGCCGCCGCTGACCGGGGGCATGGTCGGCTACCTGGGGTACGACCTGGTGCGCCGCTTCGAGCGGCTGCCCGAGCTGACCGAGGACGACCTCGGCGTGCCCGAGCTGGGCATGATGCTCGCCACCGACCTGGTGGTTCTCGACCACTACGACGGCTCGGCGCTCCTGATCGCCAACGCCGTGCTGCCGCCGGCGGACGCGCCGGAGCGCGCCGCCCTGGTCGACGCCGCGTACCACCACGCGGTCGGGCGGCTGGACGCGATGACGACCGCGCTGTCCCGGCCCATCCCACCGATGATCTCGACGGTCGACCGGCCGGCGGCCGGCGACGTGGTGAGCCGCACCGACGAGGGGGACTACCCGAAGGCCGTCGAGGCGGCCAAGGAGGCGATCCGGGCCGGCGAGTGCTTCCAGATCGTGCTGGCTCAGCGCTTCGAGCGGGCCACCCACGCCGACCCGCTGGACGTCTACCGGGTGCTGCGCACCACCAACCCCAGCCCGTACATGTACCTGCTGCGGTTCGACGGCTTCGACATCGTCGGCTCGTCTCCCGAGGCCCACCTGAAGGTGAGCACCGGGACGGACGGCCGACGCCGAGCGCTGCTGCACCCGATCGCCGGCACCAGGCCGCGCGGCGCCACCCCCGAGGCCGACGCCCGGCTCGCCGCCGAGCTGCTCGCCGACCCGAAGGAGCGCGCCGAGCACGTGATGCTGGTCGACCTGGGCCGCAACGACCTGGGCCGGGTCTGCCGGCCGGGCACCGTCGAGGTGCCCGAGTTCGCCACCATCGAGCGGTACAGCCACGTCATGCACATCGTCTCGACGGTGGTCGGCGAGCTGCGTCCGGAGTGCACAGCGTTCGACGCCCTCGCCGCGACGTTCCCGGCCGGCACCCTGTCCGGGGCGCCGAAGGTCCGGGCGATGGAGATCATCGAGGAGCTGGAGCCGGTGCGCCGGGGCCTGTACGGCGGCACCGTCGGGTACTTCGGCTTCAGCGGGGACCTGGACATGGCGATCGCCATCCGTACCGCGCTGATGCGCGACGGGCGGGCGTACGTGCAGGCCGGCGCCGGCGTGGTGGCCGACTCCGACCCGGCCGCCGAGGACCAGGAGACCCGAAACAAGGCCGCCGCGGTGCTGGCCGCGATCGCCGCCGCCGAGACCCTCCGGCCGGCCCGGTGAGCGCGAGGAGTGCAGCGCAGCGGAGCCCCGCAGTCGCGAACGAAAGGCGGGCACCGGTGAGCGCGAGGAGTGCAGCGAAGCGGAGCCCCGCAGTCGCGAACGAAAGGCGGGCACCGGTGAGCGCGAGGAGTGCAGCGAAGCGGAGCCCCGCAGTCGCGAACGAAAGGCGGGCACGGGTGAGCGCGAGGAGTGCAGCGAAGCGGAGCCCCGCAGTCGTGAACGGAAGACCGGCCCGATGACGCCGGCTCCCGCTGACGCGCCGGCGTCGGTCGCGCGGGGGCGGCGCGAGCTGACGTACGCCGTGCTGCTCTGCCTGGCCGGGGCCGGCCTGGCGCTGTGGGCCTCGACCCGGACCTGGGCGGTCGAGCTGACCGCCCGGCCGGCGCCGCTGCCGCCGGTGCGCGCGGCGCGCACCGGGGCCGGGCTGCTGCCCTGGCTGCCCGCGCTGGCGGTGGTCGCGCTGGCCGGCGGCGGCGCGGTGCTGGCCACCCGGGCGGTCGTACGCCGTCTGCTGGGCGCGCTGTTGCTGGCGCTCGGCGTGGCCGTGGCCGCCGGCGGGGGCTACGGCCTGGTGGCGGCGTTCGGCGGCGAGGTGAGCCGGCGCTGGCCGGCGCTCTGCCTGGTGGGCGGCCTGCTCGCGGCCGCCGGGGGCGCCCTGACCGCGCTGCGCGGCGGGGGCTGGCCGGCGATGGGGGCCCGGTACGAGCGGCGGGCACGGCCGGCGGTCGACGCCCCGACCGGCCCGGCGGCGGGGCCGGTGACCGGTCGGCGCACCACCGAGGCGTGGGACGCCCTCGACCGGGGCGAGGACCCGACGGCCGGCTCTTGATTCGGCCCGATGTCGGCGACATGGGGGTGTCCGAGCCCGCTGGACGCCACCATGTCGGCGACACGGGGGTGGATCTACCGGCCGGGCGGCACCCCGTTCGCGCCGAATGCCCGGCCTGCGGAGGTGGTTGGGTGTGGTGGTCGGCGCCGCCGGGCTGGGCGGCTGTCTGCGGCCCCGACCTCAGGCGACCGGCTGGCGGTCGCGCGCGGCGGCTCGGGTGGCGGCGCGGGTGGCGGCCAGCTCGGCCACCAGGCGGTCCAGTTCGGCGCGCTGGTCGGCGCGGGCCCGGTCGGCGCAGACCGCCTCCCAGGCGTTGCCCCGGGCGGTGCGGCCCCGGCCGTCGCCGGCCACAGCCCGTTCCAGGGTGTGCACCACCCCGACGGCGAGCGACGCGACGGTACGGGAGATGGTGGTCAGCCCGATGGTCGGCTTGGGCCCGGCAGTGCTCATGGTCACCCCGCACGAATATCGTTCCGGCGCCTCAGGCAGGCGCGTCATCGAGTCTGCCCGAGGACGACGATGCCCGGCCCACGTTTCGCCGTGATGACGGGCACGTCAACGCTCCGTGGTGTCGGCTGACCTGGCCGAACCGGCCCTCTTGAGCTTCGTCACAACATCGACCGGCGTGCGTGTGGCGTTCCGTGCGGCCGACAACGGCGCCATGGAGCGCCATGGAGACGGGTTTGCGTCGACGGGGGCGGCGGCTGTGGCCGCTTCACCGTGATCGGCGTGGCGCGTGGCTCTGCGTGATCCACTGTTCACCCGAAGTCGGCCATTATGCCGCAGCCCATCTCGTGAGGAGCGCCATACCCCCGGCACCTGGCGTCGGGCGGCGCCACCTAGCATCGGCCCATGACACCCGGAGAGGGGAGTCCGTTGGTGACTGCTCAGCATCCGCACGCCGAGGGGGACGGAGCCGCGTCCGGCAGCGTGCTCGACGAGATCCTGGCCGGCGTGCGTGAGGACGTCGCCCGGCGGCAGGAGCAGATTCCGCTGGAGCGGATCCGGGAGCTGGCCGCCGCCGCGCCGCCGCCACTGGACGCGTACGCGGCCCTGCGCCGACCCGGTGTGGCGGTGATCGCCGAGGTGAAGCGCTCGTCGCCGTCCAAGGGGCGGCTGGCCGAGATCGCCGACCCGGCCGACCTGGCCGGCCAGTACGCCGCCGGCGGCGCCCGGGCGATCAGCGTGCTCACCGAGGGTCGCTGGTTCGGCGGCTCGCTGGACGACCTGGCCGCCGTCCGGGCCGCGGTGCAGATTCCCGTGCTGCGCAAGGACTTCGTGGTCTCCAGCTACCAGGTGCACGAGGCCCGCGCGCACGGGGCGGACCTGGTCCTGCTCATCGTCGCCGCGCTGGAGCAGAACGCGCTGGTCGGGCTGCTGGAGCGGATCGAGTCTCTCGGCATGACCGCGCTCGTCGAGGTGCACGACGAGGAGGAGGCCGACCGGGCCCTGGAGGCCGGCGCGCAGGTGATCGGGGTGAACGCCCGCAACCTGCGTACCCTGGAGGTCGACCGCTCGGTCTTCGAGCGGATCGCACCCGGCCTGCCCAGCAGCGTCGTCAAGATCGCCGAGTCCGGCGTGCGGGGGCCGCACGACCTGATCCGGTACGCCTCGGCCGGCGCCGACGCGGTTCTCGTCGGCGAGGGCCTGGTGACCCAGAAGAGCCCCCGCGAGGCGGTCGCCGAGCTGGTCAACGCCGGCAACCACCCGGCCACGCCCCGCCCGGCGCGCTGAGCCGCGCCGGGGCGCCAGTCAGCAGTGAGAGGACACCCGCGATGAGCGCCAACGCCCCGACCCCGGCCGCGCAGCTGCCCGACGCCGCCGGTCACTTCGGCCGGTTCGGCGGCCGGTTCGTCCCGGAGGCGCTGGTCGCGGCGCTCGACGAGCTGGACGCCGCGTACCGCAAGGCGATGGGCGACGAGGCGTTCCTCGCCGAGTTCGACGCGCTGCTGCGTGGGTACGCCGGCGCCCCCTCGCTGCTCTACGAGGCCGGGCGGTTCTCGGCCCGGGCCGGCGCCCGGGTGCTGCTCAAGCGGGAGGACCTGAACCACACGGGGGCGCACAAGGTGCGCAACGTGCTCGGCCAGGCGCTGCTGACGAAGCGGATGGGCAAGCGGCGGGTGATCGCCGAGACCGGCGCCGGCCAGCACGGCGTCGCCACCGCCACCGCCGCCGCCCTGTTCGACCTCGAGTGCGTGGTCTACATGGGCGAGGTGGACACCCGGCGGCAGGCGCTCAACGTGGCCCGGATGCGGATGCTGGGCGCCACCGTCGTCCCGGTCACCACCGGCTCGCGCACCCTCAAGGACGCGATGAACGAGGCGATGCGCGACTGGGTCGCCAACGTCGACGACACCCACTACCTGATCGGCACCGCCGCCGGCCCGCACCCGTTCCCCGAGATGGTCCGCGACTTCGTCCGGGGTATCGGCGACGAGGCCCGCCGGCAGTGCCTGGACCTCACCGGCGCGCTGCCCGACGCGGTCGCGGCCTGCGTCGGCGGCGGCTCCAACGCGCTGGGCGTGTTCCACGCCTTCGTCGGCGACCCGGGCGTGCGGCTGTACGGCTTCGAGGCCGGCGGCGACGGGGTGGAGACGGGCCGGCACGCGGCCAGCATCACCGGCGGCTCGTCGGGGGTGCTGCACGGCACCCGCACGTACGTGCTGCAGGACGCCGACGGCCAGACGATCGAGTCGCACTCGATCTCCGCCGGCCTGGACTACCCGGGCGTCGGCCCGGAGCACGCCTGGCTGCACGACAGCGGCCGCGCGGTCTACCGGCCGGTGACCGACGCCGAGGCGATGGCCGCGTTCGAGCTGCTCTGCCGCACCGAGGGGATCATCCCCGCCATCGAGAGCTCGCACGCGCTCGCCGGCGCGCTGAAGATCGCCCCGGAGCTCGCCGCCGAGCTGGGCCGGGAGCCGGTCATCGTGGTCAACCTCTCCGGCCGGGGCGACAAGGACGTGCACACGGCCGGCGAGTACTTCGGCATCCTGGACGGGGAGGTGACGGCATGAGCCGCATCGGGGTGGCCTTCGACAAGGCCCGCGCCGACGGGCGGGCCCTGCTGGTCGGCTGCATGCCGGCCGGCTTCCCGACCGTCGAGGGCAGCATCGCCGCGATGACCGCCATGGTCGAGGCGGGCGTGGACGTCATCGAGATGGAGATCCCGTACTCCGACCCGGTGATGGACGGTCCAGTGATCCAGAAGGCCAGCGACATCGCGCTGGCCGGTGGCGTCCGCACCGCCGACGCGCTGCGCATCGTCGAGGCCGTCGCGGCCACGGGCACGCCGGTGGTCACGATGACGTACTGGAACCCGATCGAGCAGTACGGCGTCGACGCGTTCGCCCGGGACCTCGCGGCGGCCGGCGGCACCGGCCTGATCACCCCCGACCTGATCCCTGACGAGGCCGACGAGTGGCTGGCCGCCTCGGACGCGTACGGGCTGGACCGCACCTTCCTGGTCGCCCCGTCCTCCACGGACGCCCGGCTGCGGATGACCGTGGAGCACTGCCGGGGCTTCGTCTACGCCACCGCGATCATGGGCGTGACCGGGGCTCGGGCGCAGACCTCGGAGGCCGCGCCGGTGCTGGTCTCCCGGCTGCGCGAGGTCACCGACCTGCCGGTCGGCGTCGGGCTCGGCGTGGGCACCGGCGCCCAGGCCGGCACGGTCGCCGGGTACGCCGACGGGGTCATCGTCGGCAGCGCGCTGATCCGCTGCCTGCTCGACGCGCCGGACCAGGCCGCCGGCCTGGCCGCCCTGCGGGCGCTGAGCGCCGAACTGGCCGAGGGCGTCCGCAACCCGCGCCGCTGACCCCTACCGCGAACGGGGCGGCGACCCCCCGGCGTTGACCCGATCGCCGAACGGGGGCCGCGACCCCCTCCCGGCGTTGGCCCGATCGCCGAACGGGGGCCGCGACCCCCTCCCGGCGTTGGCCCGATCGCCGAACGGGGGCCGCGACCCCCTCCCGGCGTTGGCCCGATCGCCGAACGGGGGCCGCGACCCCCTCCGGGCGTTGGCCCGATCGCCGAACGGGGGCCGCGACCCCCTCCGGGCGTTGGCCCGATCGCCGAATGGGGGCCGCCACCCCCTCCCGGCGTTGACCCGATCGCCGAACGGGCCGAGGCCGCCCGCGACCCCCGGCGCTGACCGCGCCGGGCGGTGTCGCGCGCCCGGCGCCGCCTGTCACGGGTGCGGCCAGCGGGGCGGGTGAGAGGGGAATCCTTCTCTTCCGAAAACGTCAAGAAGGCGCCCTTCCTCCCCCGGGGTTGCCGCGGCGGGGGGCGGCAGCGGTAGCGTGTTCACCCGTGACCCTCGCCTCGTCGATCCCCCAGGCGGCCCTGCCCAGCCCCACCACCGCCGTCTGGCAGCTCGGGCCGCTGCCGGTCCGGGCGTACGCGCTCTGCATCATCGTCGGCATCGTGGTGGCCTGCGTGGTCACCGAACGCCGGCTGCGCCGGCGCGGGGTCGCCCCCGGCGCGGTGCTCGACATCGCGGTCTGGGCCGTGCCGGCCGGCATCGTCGGCGCCCGGCTCTACCACGTGATCACCTCCCCCGAGAAGTACTTCGGCGCCGGTGGCGAGCCGGTCAAGGCGTTCGCCATCTGGGAGGGCGGTCTCGGCATCTGGGGCGCGGTGGCCGGGGGTGCGCTCGGCGCGTGGTTCGCCGCCCGGCAGCTCGGCATCCCGTTCGCCGTGCTGGCCGACGCGGCCGCCCCCGGGCTGCCGCTGGCGCAGGCGGTCGGCCGGCTCGGCAACTGGTTCAACAACGAGCTGTACGGCGGCCGGACGAGCCTGCCGTGGGGGCTGGAGGTCCACGACATGGACCCGCGCAACCCCGGCCACGCCAAGGTCGTCGACGGGGAGCCGGTGCTGCTGACCGGGCTCTACCACCCGACGTTCCTCTACGAGGCGCTGTGGAACGTCGGCGTCGCCGTCCTCGTTCTCCTCCTCGACCGGCGGGTGCGCCTCGGCCGGGGCCGGGCCTTCGCCCTCTACGTGATGGGCTACACCGCCGGCCGGTTCTGGATCGAGCTGATGCGCGTCGACGAGGCCAACCACATTCTCGGCCTGCGGCTGAACGTCTGGACCGCGGCCCTGGTCTTCGCCGCCGCGCTGGTCTACTTCCTGCGGGTCCGCGGCCCCCGGGAGTACCTGGTCCCGATCGGCGGGGCCACCGCCGCCCCGGCCACCACCGGCGGCGGCGACGTCTCCCAGCTCGACCTCTCGCAGCGCGAGTCGGGGGCGAAGCAGGCCGCGCCCGAGGGCTACCGGGTGGTCGACGAGGAGCGGTTCCGCGCGTACCAGGAGACCGGCGCCCTGCCGGAGGAGTCGGCGGCCGACGACGGCGCGCCCGGTGCCGACGACGCGCCGGCCGGGGGCGAGCCGCCGGCCGACGAGCAGGCCGGCGCCGCCGGCACCCGCGCCGGCGACCGCGAGAGCTGAGCGGGGAGCCTTCGGCATGCGTACGGCGGTGGTGGTCGGCGCCGGGGTCGGCGGCCTCGCGGTCGCCGGTGCGCTGGCCCGGTCCGGCTGGCAGGTGACCCTCCTGGAGCGCGCCGACCGGGTCCGGCCGGACCCGACGGCGGTCGTGCTCTGGCCCAACGGGGTACGCGCGCTGCACGCCCTCGGCCTCGGCGCCGGGCTCGCCGCGATCGCCACCCCGCTGCCCGACGGCGGGGTACGCCGCCCCGACGGGCACTGGCTGGTCCAGCCCCGCCCGACCCCCGCCGACCGGATGCCCGTGGTGGTGCACCGGGAGGATCTGCACGACGCGCTGATCGCCGGCCTCGGCGACCGGGTGGAGTTGCGCACGGGCGTGACGGTGCGCACGGCGAGCGCCGAGCCGGGGGAGCGCCCCTCGGTCTCCGACGGCCGGCAGCGCTTCGCGGCCGACCTGGTGGTCGCCGCCGACGGCACCGACAGCGAGATCCGGCGACGGTTGGCTCCCGAGTCCCGGGTGGTCAGCTCCGGCTGCGCCGCCTGGCGGGCCGTGATCCCCTGGTACCGGGCGCCCCGACTGCCGGCCGACCGGTCCGTCGGCGGGGAGGTGCTGGGCGCCGGGTACCGGTTCGTGGCCGCCTCGCTGGGCGAGCGGGGCTCGTCCGGCGGGTCGAGCCGGGGCGGCATCTACTGGGTGGCCACCGCCGCCGGGGCGCCCCGGCCGGAGCCGCCGGAGACCCAGCTCGCCCTGCTGCGCCGCTGGTACGCCGACTGGCCCGCGCCGATCGGTGACCTGCTCGACGCCACCGACCCGGGCGACCTGGTCCAGCAGGAGATCCGCGAGCTGCGCCCGCTGCCCCGGTCGTACGGCTTCCCGGCCGGGCCGGGCGGGGTGGTGCTGCTCGGCGACGCCGCCCACGCCATGCCGCCGCACCTCGGCCAGGGCACCTGCCTCGCCTTCGAGGACGCGGCCACGCTGGCCTCGCTGCTGCGCGAGTCCCGGCTCCCGGACGCCGTCGTCGCGTACGACCGCCTGCGCCGGCCCCGGGCGGCCACCGTGGTCCGGCAGACCCGCCGGATGTCGGCGGTGCTCCAGGCCCGTGGCCGGCTCGCCCTGCGGGCCCGCGACGCGGCCCTCGGCACGATCAGCCCCCGCCTGCTGTCCACCGCCGCCGCCTCCGCCGCGGCCTGGCGCCCCCCGTCCTGACCGGCCCCGGCACCGGGTGCTGCCCGGCCCGGCGCCTCGTGCGGCCCGGCGCCTCGTGCGGCCCGGCGCCTCGTGCGGCCCGGCCCGGCCAGCCCCTCCGGACTGGCCGGCTCTCCCGCGAGGGTTGGCAGTTCAGGTACTCGACACGCCGGAAGATGTGCACGCCAGCCGTCAAGGATCGTGGCCGTGAGCGCGCCCGATCGGGTGGCGCGGCCCGATCGGGTGGCGCGGCCCGATCGCGTGGCGGTGCCCGATCGCGTGGCGGTGTTCCGTAGCCGTCCGTCCTCGGCAGCGGTCAGTTGACGAGGGCGGCCGGCTCGGCGATGCAGGCCGTGCCGACGCGGCGGAAGCCGACCCGTAGGTAGACCCGGGCGATCTCCTCGCTGCCGGCGGAGAGGAAGACCAGGTCGGTGCCGGCGGCCCGCAGCGCGTGCGCCAGGGTGGCGGTGACGGCCGCGCCCAGGCCACGGCGGCGGGCGGACGGCAGGGTGGCCACCCCGGCGATCTCCGCGACGTCCCCGACCCGCATCGCCATCCCGCTGGCCAGCGCCCCCTCGGCGGCCGTCTCGGCCAGCACCGACAGCCGCCGGCCGTCGGCGATCCGGTCGCGCTCCTCGGCCAGCGCCGCCACGTCCAGTCCGGTGATCGCCGCGTCCCGCTGCGCCGGGCCGGCCTCGCCCCGCGCGGTCCCGGCGGCGGAGAAGCCGACCGCGGCGACGGCCCGCCGGACGGCCACGTCCGTGGCGAAGCCGGGCGTGGCCGCGTTCAGCAGCCGCACCGGCACGTCGGTGAAGTCCGCCGGATCGGCCAGCGCGTCCGGGTCGAGCACCATCAGCGGCGCCTCCAGCACGGCCAGCCCCGCCGCGCGGGCCACCGTGAGCAGCTCCGGGTTGCGCTCGTGCACCCACTCGAACGCCTCCGGCAGGCCCAGCTCCCGCTGCCGGGCCCGGACGGCGGCCACGTCCGCGACGGACGCCGTCCGGCCGTCGCCCGGCCGGGGCCGTGCGTAGAACGGCCAGCCGGCTCCCTCCCGGACGAACAGGACCAGGGGGCCGTGTTCCTCCGCGCGGGCGCAGTCCCGGGGCAACCCGTCGTAGAAACGCTCCAACCGGTCGAACGTCTCACTCGTCTCAACGCGTACGTGATCCACGCCGCGAGACTATCGTTCCCAGCATCTGGAAGTGTGATCAATCTGAACTGGCCTTGCGCGGCAACCCCTAACGTAGACTCAATAAAACCGCCAAGGGCCGACGTCGTCCCGACCATGATCCAACCTGAGTGACGACAGGAGGCCCGGTGGCCTTTCCGTACCCTCACACCCAGCAGTCGGCCCCGCCCGCGACCGGCCTCTACGACCCGGCGAACGAGCACGACGCGTGCGGGGTGGCGTTCGTGGCGGACCTGTACGGCCGGCGCTCCCACGCCGTGGTCGCCAACGGCCTCGGCGCACTGCTCCGGCTGGACCATCGGGGTGCCCGGGGCGCGGAGCACAACACCGGCGACGGCGCGGGGATCATGATCCAGGTGCCGGACGCGTACCTGCGCGCGGTGGTCGACTTCCCGCTGCCGCCCGCCGGCGCGTACGCCACCGGCCTGGTCTTCCTGCCCGACGACGACGCGGACGAGGCGCGGGCCCGGCGGGTGCTGGAGAAGTACGCCCTGGTCGAGGGCGCCGAGATCCTCGGTTGGCGGGACGTGCCCACCGACCCGGGCGACCTCGGCGAGACCGCGCTCGCCGCGCTGCCCCGCATCCGGCAGCTCTTCCTCGCCGCGCACCGGCTCACCGACGCCCCGGCCGGCCCGGCCGGCTCGCCGCTGACCGGGATCGACCTGGACCGGGTGGCGTTCTGCGTGCGCAAGCAGGCCGAGCGGGAGAGCGCCGAGCGGGGCGTGCCGGCGTACTTCCCGTCGCTGTCGAGCCGGACCATGGTCTACAAGGGGATGCTCACCCCCGACCAGCTGCCGGCGTTCTTCCCGGACCTCACCGACGAGCGGGTGGTCAGCGCGATCGCGCTGGTGCACTCGCGGTTCTCCACGAACACGTTCCCGTCCTGGCCGCTGGCCCACCCGTACCGTTTCATCGCCCACAACGGCGAGATCAACACGATCCGCGGCAACCGGAACTGGATGCAGGCCCGCGAGGCGCTGCTGCGCTCCCCTGAGCTGCCCGGCAACATCCGCCGGGTCTTCCCGGTCTGCACCCCGGCCGCCTCCGACTCGGCGAACTTCGACGAGGTCCTGGAGCTGCTGCACCTGGCCGGCCGGAGCCTGCCGCACGCGGTGCTGATGATGATCCCCGAGGCGTGGGAGAACGACCCGGACATGCGCGCCGACAAGCGCGCCTTCTACCGGTTCCACGCCAGCCTGATGGAGCCGTGGGACGGGCCGGCGTCCGTGGCCTTCACCGACGGCGAGGTCGTCGGCGCGGTGCTCGACCGCAACGGGCTGCGTCCGGGCCGCTGGTGGCGCACCGCCGACGGGCTCGTGGTGCTCGGCAGCGAGGCGGGCGTGCTCGACCTCGACCCGGCCACCGTGGTCGCCAAGGGCCGGCTCCAGCCGGGCCGGATGTTCCTCGTCGACACCGTCGCCGGCCGGATCGTCTCCGACGACGAGATCAAGACCGAGCTGGCCGCCGCGCAGCCGTACGAGGAGTGGCTGCACGCCGGGCTGATCGAGCTGACCGACCTGCCGGCCCGCGAGCACATCGTCTACACCCACGACTCGGTACGCCGCCGCCAGCAGACCTTCGGCTACACGGAGGAGGAGCTCAAGATCCTCCTCGCCCCCATGGCCCGCACCGGCGCCGAGCCGATCGGCTCGATGGGCACGGACACCCCGATCTCCCCGCTGTCCACCCGGCCGCGGCTGCTCTACGACTACTTCCACCAGCTGTTCGCCCAGGTCACCAACCCGCCGCTGGACGCCATCCGCGAGGAGCTGGTGACCAGCCTGGCGTCCACGATCGGCCCGGAGGGCAACCTGCTGGACCCGGGCCCGGCGAGCTGCCGGCAGATCGTGCTGCCGTACCCGGTGATCGACAACGACGAGCTGGCCAAGATCCTCTCCATCGACGAGGACGGCGACCTGCCCGGCTTCAAGGCCGTGCGGGTGTCCGGGCTCTACCGCATCCGCGAGGGTGCCGCCGGCATCAAGGCCCGGCTCACCGAGATCTGCCGGCACGTCTCCGAGGCGATCGCGGACGGCGTGCGCATCCTGGTGCTGTCCGACCGGGACTCCAACGCCGACCTCGCCCCGATCCCGTCGCTGCTGCTCACCGCCGCCGTGCACCAGCACCTCGTGCGGGAGCAGACCCGCACCCAGGTGGCGCTGGTCGTAGAGTCCGGGGACTGCCGCGAGGTGCACCACGCGGCGGTGCTCATCGGGTACGGCGCCGCGGCCGTCAACCCCTACCTCGCGTTCGAGTCGGTCGAGGACATGATCGCCACCGGCGCGCTGGTCGGCGTGGAGCCGGCCAAGGCGGTGCGCAACTACGTCAAGGGCCTCGGCAAGGGCGTCCTGAAGATCATGTCCAAGATGGGCATCTCCACCGTGTCGTCGTACTGCGGGGCGCAGGTGTTCGAGGCCGTCGGCCTGGACGCCCGCCTCGTGGAGCGGTACTTCCGGGGCACGCCCAGCACCATCGGCGGCATCGGGCTCGACGGCGTCCACGCCGAGGTGGCCGCCCGCCACGCCCTGGCCTGGCCGGCGCCGGGCGCGCAGGCGTCCGACCGGCTGGAGGTCGGCGGCGAGTACCAGTGGCGCCGCGAGGGCGAGCTGCACCTGTTCAACCCGGAGACGGTCTTCCTGCTCCAGCACGCCACCCGCAGCCGGCAGTACGAGGTGTTCCGGCAGTACACCGCGAAGGTGGACGAGCTGGCCGCGCAGGGGGGTTCGCTGCGCGGGCTGTTCACCCTGCGCACCGGGGTCCGCCCGCCCGTCCCGCTGGACGAGGTCGAGCCGGCCGCCGAGATCGTCAAGCGGTTCGCCACCGGCGCCATGTCGTACGGGTCGATCTCCGCCGAGGCGCACGAGACCCTCGCCGTGGCGATGAACCGCCTCGGCGGAAAGTCGAACACCGGGGAGGGCGGCGAGGACGTCGAGCGGCTGCACGACCCCGAGCGCCGTTCCGCGGTGAAGCAGATCGCCAGCGGCCGGTTCGGCGTCACCAGTGAATACCTGGTCAACGCCGACGACCTGCAGATCAAGATGGCCCAGGGCGCCAAGCCCGGCGAGGGCGGCCAGCTGCCCGGCAACAAGGTGTGGCCGTGGATCGCCCGTACCCGGCACGCCACCCCGGGGGTGGGCCTGATCTCCCCGCCGCCGCACCACGACATCTACTCGATCGAGGACCTCGCCCAGCTCGTGCACGACCTGAAGTGCGTCAACCCGTCCGCGCGGGTGCACGTCAAGCTCGTCAGCGAGGTCGGCGTCGGCACCGTGGCGGCCGGCGTGGCGAAGCTCAAGGCCGACGTCATCCTGATCTCCGGCCACGACGGCGGCACCGGGGCGTCCCCGCTGAACTCGCTCAAGCACGCCGGCACCCCGTGGGAGCTCGGCCTGGCCGAGGCGCAGCAGACGCTGCTGCTCAACAAGCTGCGCGACCGGGTCACGGTGCAGGTCGACGGCCAGCTCAAGACCGGCCGGGACGTGCTGATCGCGGCGCTGCTCGGCGGGGAGGAGTTCGGCTTCGCCACCGCCCCGCTGATCGTCTCGGGTTGCGTGATGATGCGGGTCTGCCACCTGGACACCTGCCCGGTCGGCATCGCCACCCAGAACCCGGTGCTGCGGGAACGCTTCACCGGCAGGCCGGAGTTCGTGGAGAACTTCTTCCTGTTCCTCGCCGAGGAGGTCCGCGGCTACCTGGCCGAGCTGGGCTTCCGCAGTCTCGACGAGGCGATCGGGCACACCGAGCTGCTCGACGTCGTACCGGCGGTCGAGCACTGGAAGGCCAAGGGCCTCGACCTGGGACGCGTGCTGCACCTGCCGGAGCTGCCGGCCGACGCCGCCCGGCGCGGCGTACGGGCCCAGGACCACGGCCTGGAGCTGGCCCTGGACAACGAGCTGATCGCCCTGGCCCGGCCGGCGCTCACCGACGGCGCGCCCGTGCGGGTCGAGCTGGCGGTGCGCAACGAGCACCGCAGCGTCGGCGCGATGCTCGGCGGCGAGGTGACCCGCCGCTTCGGCGGCGCCGGCCTGCCCGCCGACACGATCGAGATCCTGCTGCGCGGCACCGCCGGCCAGTCCTTCGGCGCGTTCCTGCCGCCGGGGGTCACCCTGCGGCTGCACGGCGATGCCAACGACTACGTCGGCAAGGGGCTGTCCGGGGGCCGGATCGTCGTGCGTCCGGACGCCGCCGCGCCGTTCGTCGCCGCCGGGGCCACCGGGGGTCAGCGGGCCGAGGACCAGATCATCGCCGGCAACACCATCCTGTACGGGGCCACCGCCGGCGAGGTCTTCCTGCGCGGCCGGGTCGGCGAGCGCTTCGCCGTCCGCAACTCCGGCGCGGTGGCCGTGGTCGAGGGCGTGGGCGACCACGGCTGCGAGTACATGACCGGCGGCACCGTGGTGGTGCTCGGCGAGACCGGGCGCAACTTCGCCGCCGGCATGTCCGGCGGCACGGCGTTCGTGTGGAAGCTGGACCGGCGGCGGGTCAATCCCGAGCTGGTCGACCTGTCCCCGCTGCGGGAGGAGGAGCGGGACCGGCTGCACGACCTCGTCCGGCGGCACTTCGCCGAGACCGGCTCGCCGGTCGCCGAGGAACTGCTCAAGCGCTGGCCGGAGGCGGTGCGGGAGTTCACCGCCGTGGTGCCCCGGGACTACCGCCGGGTGCTGGAGATCATGCGGGCCGCCGAAGCCGCCGGCCGCGACGTCGACGACGCGGTGATGAGCGCCCTGGCGGTACCAGCCGCCTCAGCGCCGCAGCCGGCGCGTTCCGACTCGTCCATGTCGGTGCTGCCCGCCCCGCGGGCGATGGCCCAGGAGGTGGCCCGTGCCTGACCCGAACGGTTTCCTGCGCTACGACCGGCGGCTGCCCGCGCGCCGCCCGGTGCCCGTGCGGATCATGGACTGGCGGGAGGTGTACCCGCCGGCCGGCGAGGAGCTGATCCGCGAGCAGGCCACCCGGTGCATGGACTGCGGCATCCCGTTCTGCCACGACGGCTGCCCGCTCGGTAACCGCATCCCCGACTGGAACGACCTGGTCCGTACCGGCGGCTGGGACGCGGCGGTGGAGTCCCTGCACGCCACCAACAACTTCCCGGAGTTCACCGGCCGGCTCTGCCCGGCGCCGTGCGAGGCGGCCTGCGTCCTCGGCCTCGGCGGCCAGCAGCCGGTGACGATCAAGCAGGTCGAGGTGGAGATCGCCGACGCGGCGGTGGCGCGCGGCGGGCTGGACCCCCGCCCCGCGGCGGCGCCCACCGGCCGGTCCGTCGCCGTGGTCGGCTCCGGGCCCGCCGGCCTGGCCGCCGCGCAGCAGCTCGCCCGCGCGGGCCACGCCGTGACCGTGTACGAGCGCGACGACGCGATCGGCGGCCTGCTCCGGTACGGCATCCCCGACTTCAAGCTGGAGAAGCGGCACATCGACCGGCGGCTGGCCCAGCTCTCCGCCGAGGGCGTGCGGTTCCGCACGGGGGTGAACGTCGGCGTCGACGTCACCGCCGAGCAGTTGCGCGCCGAGCACGACGCCGTGCTGCTCGCCTGTGGCGCGCTGGAGGGCCGGGACACCCCGGACACGCCGGGGCGCTTGCTGCGCGGTGTGCACCAGGCGATGACGCACCTGGTCGCGGCCAACCGCGCGGTCGCCGGCCAGCCCGACGGCGCGGCGGAGGGGGAGGGCCGCCCGGCCCCGGCCGTGCTGCCCGACGGCACCCCGATCGACGCCGCCGGCCGGCACGTCGTGATCATCGGTGGCGGGGACACCGCCGCGGACTGCCTCGGGGTGGCGCACCGCCAGGGCGCCGCCGGGGTGTACCAGCTCGACCTGTACCCCGAGCCGCCGCGCTCCCGCGACGACGCGCGCGACCCGTGGCCGACCTGGCCGTGGATCCTGCGCGACTACGCCGCGCACGAGGAGGGCGGCGAGCGGGTCTTCGCCGTCGCCGTGCAGGAGTTCGTCGACGACGGCACCGGCCAGGTCCGGGCTGTCCGTATCGCCGAGGTGACCGTCGAGAAGCGCGACGGCCGACGGATCGTCACCCCGCTGCCCGGCTCGGAGCGGGAACTGCCGGCGGACCTGGTGCTGCTGGCGATCGGCTTCGAGGGCACCGAGCGGCAGCCGCTGCTGGAGCAGTTCGGGCTCGCCCGCAACGCCCGAGGCGCCGTCGACGCCCGTCCGAACTGGCAGACCGCCACCGACGGGGTGTTCGTCGCCGGGGACATGCACCGTGGCGCCTCGCTGATCGTCTGGGCGATCGCCGAGGGGCGGGCCGCCGCGGCGGCCATCCACGCGTACCTCGATGGGGCGGGCGAGCTGCCGGCGCCGGTGGACCCGGCCAGGCAGCCGCTGGCCGCGCGCTGACCCGTCCCGGTCAGGTCAATGTCGGCGACATGGGGGTGTCCGAGCGCTTCGGATGCCGCCATGTCGCCGACATCGAGTCGATCAAGACTGACCTGGATGCAGGTCCTGGGCGTCAACTGGTACGTCCTCGCGGAGACCCGATCCGCCACCTCGATGGGGCTCACCGTCCTGCTGCAGGCGCTGCCCACCCTGCTGCTCGGCGTCTGGGGCGGCGCGCTGGCCGACCGGCTGCCCGCCAAGCCGCTGCTGATCGTCGCCCAGGCCGCCCACGCGGCGCTCGCCGCCGGGCTGGCGGTGGTCGCGGTCACCGGCGCCGGGGGCCTGCCGGCCATCTACGCGATCTCCCTGGGCACCGGCGCGGTGTCGGCGATCGAGGGCCCCGTCATGGGCCGCTGGTGCTCCACCCTGGTGGACCGGGAGAGCCTCGGCAACGCCCTCGCCCTCGGCTCGCTCACCAACTCCGCCGGCCGCATCCTCGGCATGAGCGTCGGCGCCGTCGTGGTCGCCGCCGTCGGCCCCGCGCTGCTCTTCGCCGTCAACGCCGCCAGCTTCGTCGCGGTCGTGGCGGCCCTGTTCGCCGTACGCGAGGGGGAGCGGCACACCGGCGAGCAGGACGGCGGCTCCAGGTCGCGGCGCGGCGCAGGACGCGCCGAGCTGCAGTTGTCGGACGGCGGCTCCAGGTCGCGGCGCGGCGCAGGACGCGCCGAGCTGCAGTTGTCGGACGGCGGCTCCAGGTCGCGGCGCGGCGCAGGACGCGCCGAGCTGGAGTTGTCGGACGGCGGCTCCAGGTCGCGGCGCGGCGCAGGACGCGCCGAGCTGGAGTTGTCGGAGGCTGGCGCCGCGCCGGCGGACGGCGGCATCCGGGCCGGCCTGCGTTACCTGCTGCGCCAGCCCGTCGTGCTGGTGGCGATGGCGCTGTCCTTCGTGCTCGGCAGCCTGGGCCGCAACTACCAGGTGACGATGGCCGCGATGAGCGACGGGCCGTTGCGCGCCGGCGCGTCCGGGTACGGCTTCCTGTCCACCGTCTTCGCGGTCGGGACGGTGCTCGGCGCGCTCGTCGCGGCCCGCCGCCGCGACCTCGGCTACCGGGTGCTGGTGGCGGCCGGCCTGCTGGCCAGCGCCCTGCAGATCGTCGCCGGACTGGCCCCCGGCACGCTGAGCTTCGCCGCGGTGATCCTGCCCGTGGCGGCGGCGGCCGTCGTCATCGACACCACGGTCGGCGCCCGTGTCCAGCTCGACACCGACTTCGCCATGCGGGGCCGGGTGCTGGCCGCCCTGGGCGTCACCGGCTCGCTCTCCGCGGCCGTCGGCGCGCCCCTGCTCGGCTGGCTCGCGGAGCACACCGGGCCCCGGCAGGCCCTGGTGCTGGCTGGCACGCTCACCACCGTCGCCACCCTCGCGGCCGGGTTGGCCCTCGACCGGCTCCGGCAGCGGCGGCTGCGGCACCGGCTGGCCCTGGTGCTCGCCGCGCCCGCCGTGCGCCGCCCGGTACGCCGGGTCGCCGCCGTTGCCCGCGTCGTCCGCCCGGCGCGCGTCGCGGCCGGCGTCACCCGGCCAGCGTCGACGCCCGGTCGGCGCGGCAGCCGACACCTCGTCCGGCCCCGTACGCCGGCGCCGCAGGATCGCGCTCGATCCGGGAAGTAGTGGCCTCCCACGCCCCGGGAGGCCACTACTTCCACACCCCGAACGCGATCTCCGCCACGACGACCGCCACGACGACCGCCGCGGCGGGCCGATCGGCGTCAGGCCACGTCGCCGTTGCTCGGCCGCCCCCACGGGCCGGTGATCGCGAGGAGGTAGCCCGGGGACTGGATGCCGACGAACAGCACCTTGCCGTCCAGGCTGAACGTCGGACCGGCGAACTCGCTCTCGTTGAGCTCGTTGCGGGCCAGCGGGTACGCCTTGCCCTGCTCGGTCACCCCGAACAGGTGCGACAGCCCGTCGCCGTCCTCGGCCAGGATCACCCCGCCGTACGGGGAGACGGTGATGTTGTCCGGCCCGTCGAAGTTGCCCTCGACCGACGCGTCCGGGTTGACCCCGAAGATGGTCTTCAGCGTGACCGTCTCCGTCTTCGGGTCGTAGAACCAGACCTGGCCGTCGTGCTCGTTGGCGCTGCCGTCGGCGTGCCGGGCGAAGCTCGCCACGAAGTACGCCCCGCCGTCGGCCCACCAGGCGCCCTCCAGCTTGCGGCTGCGGGTCACCTCGCCGTCGGCGAACTGCTTGCGCACCGACACGGTCCGGGCGTCCCGGTCCGGCACGTCCACCCACTCCACCTTGTACCGGGTGCCCGGGAGGGTGGCCTCGGCCAGGTCGGCGACGTACTGACTGCCGAGCAGGCAGCGCATCGCCTGGAGCGTGCCGGCCGTGTCGCCGTCCGGCCGCTGCGCCAGCGCGCGCAGCGCGCCCTTGCCGCCCCGGAATCCCTGCGGCGGGGTCCACCGGAAGTACAGCCCGTTCGGGTTGCCCGCGTCCTCGGTCAGGTAGATCGCGTGGGTGTACGGGTCGACCGCGACGGCCTCGTGGGCGTACCGGCCCAGGAACTTCAGCGCCACCGGGTCGAGGTTCTGCTGCCGGTCGTGCGGGTCCACCTCGAAGACGTACCCGTGGTCCTTCAGGTACTTCCCACCGGCCCGCTGCTCGGTCTCCTCGCAGGTGAGCCAGGTGCCCCACGGGGTGATGCCGCCGGCGCAGTTGTTGTGCGTGCCGGCGAGGCTGACGTACTCGCCGAGCCGCCGGCCCTCGCCGTCCACCTCGATGGTGGTGGTGCCGCCGCGGGCGCCCGGGTCGTAGACGAGGCCGGGCAGCGCCGGCACCGGGTGCGGCTCGCTGCCGCCGATCTCGTGGTTGTTGACCAGCACCGAGCCGGTGGGCGACCGGAAGCAGCCGGTGCCGTCGGTGTCGCTCGGGGTGGGCTGGCCCGACTCCAGCAGGCTCACGCCCGCCTGCGCCACGATCGTGTACGAGAAGCCGGGCGGCAGGGAGAGCAGACCGGCGGGGTCCGGCACCAGTTCGCCGTAGCCGACCGCCGGACGGAAGGCGGCCTGGGCGGCGGCGGGGCCGGCGATCGCCTCGATGCTGCCGGCGAGCGCGATGCCGAGGCCACCGGCCGCACCGGCGCGCAGCACGTCACGGCGGGAGAGGGAAGAGGAGGTCACCGGATCACCGCCAGGATGCCCCCGTCCTTCAGGGCGGGGAGGAATGGCGGGGGCGTTGTCAGTCATGATTGTCCTTTCTGGTTTGATGTGTCCTGTGCGGACGGCGTACAGGTGTCGGGCGTATCCGACGCCGGAGCAGGCGGTGGTGTTGAACCGCACGTTCGGGTGTGTACGCGTCGTCTCGCGGTACAAGTCCCGCCACGGCCGCCAGTCCGCCTCCTACACCCGGTCGGCGTTCCGCCTGCGCGGCGGAAACCTGACGCTGGGGAAGACACCCGGCGTGCTGCGGTTCGTGTGGTCGTGGCCGGACGTGGACCCGGCAGGGCTGGACCCGACGATGGTGACGGTGTCGCGTGATCCGGACGGCCGCTGGTTCGTGACCTTCGCCGTCGACATCGAGACACCCACCGCACCCGAACCGACCGGTGATGTGGTGGGCGTCAATCTCGGTTTGACCGACTTCGCGGTGCTGTCCACCGGCGAGCGCGTCCCGCATCCGAGGCACATGGAGCGTCGGGAACGCCGGCTCAAGCGGTATCAGCGGATGATGGCTCGCCGGCAGAAGGGCTCCGCCAACTGCGCCAAAGCCAAACGAAAAGTGGCGCGGGCGCATTCGCGGGTACGCGATGCCCGCCGGGACTTCCTCCACCAGCAGTCCACCGCCCTGGTACGCCGGTTCGACGCCATCGCCGTGGAGGACCTGGCGGTGGCGAACATGGTCCGCAACCGGTCCCTGGCCAAATCCATCTCCCGCACCGGCTGGGCCGAGTTCCGCACCCTGCTCACCTACAAGGCGCGCTGCGACGGCCGCACCCTTGCCGTCGTGGACCGCTGGTACCCGTCGTCGAAGACCTGCTCTGCGTGCGGGCATCTGCTCGCCACGCTTTCCCTCGGCACGCGCCACTGGCGGTGTCCGAGGTGCGGCACCCGGCACGACCGGGACGTCAACGCCGCACAGAACATCGCCGTCGCGGCCGGGCTGGCCGAGACACAAAACGCCTGCGGAGCGGACGTCAGACACGGGGGATCTCCTTCCGTGCGGTCTGCGGTGAACCAGGAACCCCAACCCGTGAGGGTGGGAATCCCCTGCCTCTAGGCGGGGGAGGATGTCAAGTCGTTGCCTTTCCTGTCGTCGCAGGTGTTACCCGCAGAATGGAAGCCCGGCCGGCAGAACGGCGACACCGGCACCGGTGACGGCTCGGCGAACGCTGGGCCAACCGTGCGTGCCGTGCTGGCGCTGACCTGCGCGAGTGTCCGCCGCTGCCCCGTTCCGTTAGGGTTCGCTGGACCGCACGCGGCGTAGGGAGGGCAGAGCGTGGGCAGGCTCGCGGCGGCGTACGGCCAGGCGGTCACGGCCCACCGGCGCGCCCGCGAGCGGCTGGACCTGGCCCGGCGGCTCCTCACCGCCCTCGGGCCGACCGCCCCGAGCGCCGCCGACCTGGTCGCCCGGCTGGCCCGGCTCGGCGGACGGCTGGCCGCCCCCGCCCCCGGCGCGACCCCGGCGACCGACGCGCCCGTCGCCGTCCGGATCGGCGAGGCGACCACCCTGGACGGTGGCTTCCCGGTGCTCGTCCCGCTGGGCGGCGGCTGTCACCTCACCGTCGACGCGGACGCCCGCGACCCGCGGGTCGGCGAGCTGCTGCGCGCGGTGGTGCTGCGGCTGCTCGCCGCCGCCCCGGCGGGCACGGTCCGGGTCGCCGGGATCGACACGGTGGCCTTCGGGGCCACGTTCCTGCCGCTGCGCCCGCTGCTCGACGCGCGCGTGCTGCGTTCGACCGCCACGACCGCCGCCGAGGTCGCCGCCCTGCTCGACGAGGCCGAGCGCCACGCCCGCGCCGCGCAGCAGGCCGCCCCCGCCGACCGGGAGCTGCTCGTGCTGGTCGCCGCGGCCGCGCCCCCGCCCCGGGAGGCCGCCCGGCTCGCCGCGCTCACCCACGCCGGCGCGTCCGCCGCCGTCTGCGTCCTGCTCGCCGGCCACCCGCCCACCGGCCCGGGCGACGCGCCGCCGTTGGGCGCGGCCACCGCCGTACGGCTGCTGCAGCGCTACGCCCGCGTCGGCGACCCGCCCGGGTACCCGTTCAGCGCGGACGGCACCGGGCTGGCCGCGCCCGTCGTCCTCGACGGTGACCTGCCGCCGGACACCGCCCCGGCGCTCGCCGCGCGGCTCGGGTCCGCCGTGCGCCACGACGAGCCGCCGGCCTTCGCCGACCTGCTGCCCGCCACCCGCTGGACGGAGTCGAGCGCGGCCGGACTGTCCACCATGGTCGGTCGGGCCGACCGGAGGGCGGTCACCGTCGCCTTCGACGACGCCACCCCGCACTGGCTCGTCGCCGGGCGCACCGGCGCCGGGAAGACGGTGTTCCTGCTCGACGTCCTCTACGGACTCGCCGCCCGCTACGCCCCGGCGGAGCTGGAGCTGTGGCTGCTGGACTTCAAGGAGGGGGTCAGCTTCACCGAGTTCGTCCCCACCGAGCGGGACCCGTCGTGGCTGCCGCACGCCCGCGCCGTCGGCATCGAGTCCGACCGGGAGTACGGCCTCGCCGTGCTGCGGGAGCTGCGCGGCGAGCTGGACCGGCGGGCGGGCGTCCTCAAGCGGCACGGCGTCACCAAGCTCGCCGACCTGCCCGCCGACGCCCGGATGCCCCGCACCGTGGCGGTCGTCGACGAGTTCCAGGTGCTGCTCGCCGGCGCGGACGCCCTCGCCCGGGAGGCGGTCGACCTGCTGGAGGAGTTGGCCCGCAAGGGCCGCTCGTACGGCATGCATCTCGTGCTGGCCAGCCAGGCCACCACCGGCATCGAGTCCCTGTACGGCCGGGCCGAGGCGATCTTCGGGCAGTTCCCGCTGCGGGTGGCGCTGCCCGGCGGCGGGGGAGTTCTCGACCCGCGCGACGACACGGCGTCGGCCCTGCCGATCGGCGCGGCCGTGCTCAACACCGCCGCCGGGGCGCTCGGCGCCGGCGCCGTCGTCCGCTTCCCCGACGCGTACGCCGCCCGGGACGAGTTGACCGGGCTGCGCCACGAGCTGTGGCGGGCCCGACCGGCCGACAGCCGTCCGCCCGCCGTGTTCCGCGGGTACGCCGCCGCGCACCTGGAGGACGACCCCGCGTTCGCCGCGCTGCGCCCCGGCGGCGTACCCGCGGCACCCGGTGGCCCTGGTGGGCCGGACGGTCGACGTGGCGGGCAGCGCGGCGTCGTTCACCCTGGACGCCACCCCGGGCCGGCACCTGGCCGTCGTCGGCGCGTCCCCGGCCGGCGCCGACGTGTTGCGCGCCGCCGCGCTGAGCCTCGCCCGGCAGCACGGCCCCGGCGACGCCCGGTTCCTGCTCGCCCCGCTGGCCGACGCGGGCGCCGGGGCGGCGGAGTCCACCGGCGCGGCCCTGGCCGCCGCCGGCCATCCCGTCGAGCGGGTCGACGCCGCCGCCCTGCGGGAGCGCATCGCCGACCTGGCCGCCGCCGGGCCGCCCGGCAAGCGCGCGTACCTGCTGCTCTTCGGGGCCGACGCCGCCTCCGCGGCCCTCGCCCGCCCGGACCCGGCCACGTTCCGCTCCGGCCACGACGACCTGCGTGCCCTGCTCCGTGACGGCCCCGGTCGGGGCGTGCACCTGCTCGGCTGGTGGCGGGGGCTGCCCCGGCTCGCCGAGGACCTCGGCGGGTCGCACCACCGCGACGACGTCGCCTGCCTCGTCGCGTTGAACGTTCCCGGAGCGGAGCTCGGGCTGCACCTGGGCGTGCACGACCTGGCGTACCAGCCGCGCGCCGACCGCGCGCTACTGGTCGACCGGCACGACCAGCGGACCCGGCTGATCGTTCCGTTCGCCAGGGACAAGGAGGGCTGAGGCGTGTCCACCTTCGACGAGTACGCCGCGCTGGCCCGCCGGCTCGCCGCCCACCGCCGCGAGAACGACCGGGACACCGCGAGCGAGGCCGCCCGCCGCCGCACCCTGCACGCCACGCTCGACCAACTGGGCCACCGGCTCGCCGCGCAGGGGCACCGGCTCGACCAGCTCGGCCGCGCCATCGGCGTCCCCCCGCCCGCCGCGTCGTCCGCTGCGACCGCGCCCGGCTCGCCTGCTGCCGTCGTGTCCGGCTCGCCTGCTGCCACCGCGCCCGGCTCGCCTGCTGCGGCCGCGCCCGGCTCGCCTGCTGCCACCGCGTCCGGCTCGCCTGCTGCGGCCGCGCCCGGCCCGTCCGCTGCCGTCGCGTCCGGTCTGCCCGCTGCCGGCGGTCCGTCCGCGGTCACCGCATCCGGTCCGCCCGCTACCGGCGTGTCCGGCCCGGTGGCCCCCGTCGGCGCGGCCGTGCCCGGCCCGCCGGCCGGTCCTTCCGGCCCGGGCCCGACCGGTGGGCCGGCGTCCGGCGGCGACCCGGCCGCGGCGCTGGCCGAGGCGCAGCGGCTCGCCGAGGAGGCCGACCGGCTCCTGGCGCACACCGAGGCCGTCGCGCACCGGCCGCCGCTGCTGCCGACCTGGTCCCCGCCGGCCCGGGCACTGGTCGTGTACGTCGGCTGCGCGCTGGCCGGGGTCGTCCTGATGCTGGCCATGGTGGTCGCCTCCGACCTGGCGGTCGTCGGCCTCGGCGCCCTGTACGCCGCGACGTGCGCCGGGTTGCCCGTGCTGTCCTTCCTCGCCGGGTACCTGGTGCTCGGCCGGTGGGGGCGCCCGGTACTGGGCAGCGAGGCGCCGCCCCGGTTCGCCCCGCTCGGTTTCGTGGTCTGCGCGCTGCTGGTTCCCCTCGCCTACTGCGCGTACCTGCTGGCGTTCCGCCTGCTGCCCTGACACCGCCCGCCCCGCCCGCCCCGGCTGCCCCGGCTGGCCCGGCCGATCGGCTCCCGGCCCCGTTCAGCCGCCCAGGACCAGGTCCGCCACCTCGGCCGCGCAGCCCCAGGAGAGGGTGACCCCCGCGCCGCCGTGGCCGTACGCGTGCACCAGCCGGCTCCCGGGCGGGCCCGCCGGGTCCGGGCCCACCTCGACCCGGGGGCCGCCGTGCCGGGCCGGCCGCAGCCCGATCCGCTCGCCGAGCACGGGGGCGTCGGCCAACTCCGGCACCAGCGCCACGCACCGGCGCCGGATCGCCGCCGCCGTCGCCGGGTCGGGCCCGGTGTGCGCCACCCCCGGCTGGAACGTGCCGCCGAGCACCACGTCGTGCCGGCGCGGATGCACGTACGTGATCCCCGCCGGGTCGTCCTCGTCGCGCACCGAGGTGGTCAGGCCCGGGTTCGCCACCAGCACCAGGTGCCCCCGTACGGGATACACGGCCGGGTCGGCGGCGAGCCGCCCGGCGGCCAGCCCGGTCGCGTTGACCACCGTCGGCGCGGTGTCGAACGCGTCGGCGAGGCGCTCCACCCGGCGGCGCAGCACCCGCCCCCCGCCGTCCTCCAGCCGCTGCCGCAGCCAGGCCAGGTACGGCGTCATCTCCACCGTCGGCGCGGTGAACCGCAGCACCGTCGTGTACGGCGGCGGCGCCGGCTCGGCCACCAGGTCCCCGCACGCCTCGGCCCACCACGGCGGGCCGGCGTAGCGGTGGCGCAGCAGCATCCGGGTCGGCCGGGCGACCACCCCCGGCACGCCGTCGACCGCCTGGCGGCTCAGCTCCGCGTGCGTCCAACGCGCCCAGCGCAGCACCCGCAGGTCCTGCTCGGTGTGGCTCGGGTACCAGACCGCGGCGGCTACCGTGGACACCGTGTCCGCCGGGTCGTCGGCGGCCAGCACGGTCACCCGCGCGCCCCGCTCCTGGAGGGCGACCGCCGCCGTCATCCCGACGATCCCCCCGCCGACCACCGTCACGTCCCTCGTCCGCGCCATCGTCCGCTCCCGTCGCTCGCGCCGTCGGCCCGGCATGTGGCCGGCGGCTTCCTCGCGCCGTCGGCCCGGCGTGTGGCCGCCGGTTCCGTCTGCCGTCGGCCCGGCGTGTGGCCGCCGGTTCCGTCTGCCGTCGGCCCGGCGTGTGGCCGCCGGCTCGGTTGTGCCGTTGGTCTCGGATCGTCGCCCCCGGCGCGGGGCGCCGTCCAAGACGGATCGGGCAGTCGGCGATAAGCGCCGCTTATGATCGGTTCCATGCCCGATTCGCCGACCCGGGACGCCTGGTGGGACCTGCGGCGGCTGCGCTACTTCGCGGTGCTCGCCGAGGAGCTGCACTTCACCCGTGCCGCCGCCCGGCTGCGCATCGCCCAGCCCGCGCTCAGCCAACAGATCCGGGCGCTGGAACGCCAGCTCGGGGTGCCGCTGGTGCACCGGACCAGCCGCGGCTGCATCCTGACCGAGGTGGGCGCGCGGGTGGCCGACGAGGCCGGCCGGCTGCTCGCCGAGGTGGACGCGGGGACGGCCCGCATCCGCGACCTGGTGCGCGGCCGGGGCGGCCGGCTGCGGCTGGCGTACACCCGCTCGGCGCGCGGCGGGCGGGTCGACGCGCTGGTCGCCCGGTTCCGGGCCGCCCACCCGGACGTCGAGGTGGTCTCGGAGACCGCCTGGACGGCACCGAACGTCGCCGGTCTGCTCGCCGGCCGGCTCGACGTCGCCTTCGTCCGCCCGCCGGTCGACGAGGCGGCGCTGGTCTGCCGGACCGTCGACACCGAGGAGCTGCTGCTGGCGCTGCCGGCGGGCCACCCCCTGGCCACCGGCCGCCGCCGGATCAGCCGGGCCGAGGTGGTCGACCTGCCGGCGGTGATGTGGCCGCGCGAGAACGGACCTGGCATGTTCGACCGGACGATCGCCCAGGTCTGGCCGGGCGGCGGTTTCCGCCTCGTCCGGCAGGAACCGGACGACGAGCAGCTGCTACGGGCGGTGGCCCAGGGCGACGTGGTGGCGGCCGTCCCGGCCGGCCGGGCCCGCGCGCTGCGGCTCCCCGGGGTACGGCTGCGCCGGTTCACCGCACCCACCCCCACCGTCGACATCGGCCTCGCGTGGCCGCGGGACAGCACGAACCCGGCCCTGCTCAGGCTCCTCGCCCTGCTCGACCTCGACTGAGGCCGGGCCGCGACCTCGACTGAGGCCGGGCCGCGACCTCGACTGAGGCCGGGCCGCGACCTCGACTGAGGCCGGGCCGCGATGTCGGGCCGAGGCCGGGCCGCGATGTCGGCGACATGGCGGTGTCGGAGGCGCGCGGATACCGCCACGCCGCCGACCACCCTGGACGGATCGTCTGATGTGGACGATGGTTGTCGGACCGGGTCGAGCGACGGGAGGGCGTCGGTGAGCGACGAGTTGGACGGGTTCGTGGTCGGGTACGTGCCGGCGGGACTCGGCACCGAGGTGTCGGACTTCGCCAGCGAGTGGGACGACGTGCGGTTCCACACCCGGGTGTGGGAACGGCAGGTCGAGGAGGGCTACTGGGTTGACCTGCGGGTGCACGTCCTGCGCGCCGCGCGACTGACCACGCTCGACGAGCTGCGCGACTTCCTCGCCGGATACCACGAGCGGGACGCCGAGACCTGGGCGCCGGCCGACCTCGACGTCGGCGGGACGCGGGGCCTGATCGGCGAGGGCGAGGCGTTCTGGTTGGTCGAGCCCGGCGTCGCGATCGACGTGCTGGCCGACCCGGAGCGGGTGCCCGAGGCGGAGCTGCGCGCGGTGGCGGTGGCGGTCCGGCCCGCCTGAGCCAAGCCCGGCGACGCCGCCATGTCGGCGACGTGGCGGCAATCCCGGCCGCCGGGCACCGCCATGTCGCCGACATGCGGTGTCCGGCGGCCCGGTCCCGCGGAGCGGGCGCCGGCCGGGGCCCGAGGTGATGGCCCGATGTGCCGGAATATGCGTCCTGCGCGACAACGTGTTACTCATCCGTAACTTGTTATTGACGTCCCTGGATCGCGAAGGTCATTCTCTCTGCACGATCGATCGGACCCGCTCACTCGCCTCCTCCCGGCACCCCGGGATATCCCACCAGGAGGTGCAGCCCATGCTGCTCCGAAAGATCCTCGCCGCCCTCACGGTGTCGGCCGCCGCCGCGCTGGCCGTCCCGTCCCCGGCCGCCGCCGCGGCGCCCGCGCCGCTCACCACGACCACCGCCGCGAACCCGGTCATCGTCGTCGGCGGGCTCAGCGGCGTCGCCCTCGCGTACGAGCCCCTGGCCGCCCGGCTGCGGGCCGACGGCTACCGGGTGTCCATCTACGAGCTGCCCAGCCTCGGCTTCGGCGACATCACCGCCTCGGCCCGCGCGTTCGCCGGGTACGTCGATCAGGTGCGCGCCGCCACCGGCGCCGCCCGGGTCGACGTGGTCGGCCACTCCGAGGGCGGGCTGGTCTCCCGCTACTACATCAAGTACCTCGGCGGCGCGACCAAGGTCGGCCGCTACATCAGCCTCGGCTCCCCGCAGTACGGCACGTACGTCGCCAACATCGCCGCGTTCCTCGGCGTCGGCAACTGCCTCGGCATCGTCGCCTGCCAGCAGATGACGATCGGGTCCAGCTTCCTCGCCACGCTCAACTCCGGTGACGACACCCCGGGTGACGTGCGCTGGACGACCGTGCGCACCCTCCAGGACGAGCTGGTCCAGCCGGTCGGTAACGCCAGCCTCGCCGACGGGGCGACCAACGTGCTGATCCAGGACTGGTGCCTGCTGCGGGTCGTCGGGCACGTCGGCCTCGTCCTCGACGGCACCACGTACACGGTGATCCGGGGTGCGCTCACCGACTCCCCGGTGCGGCCCGACTGCTTCGCGCTCTGAAACCGCGGCCGGGCGGGCGGGGCATCCCGTCCGCCCGGCGGCCGGCTCCGGGCGGCCGGCTCCGGGCGGCCGGGTGCCGGGCCCGGACGGCCGGGGGTCGGGTCCGGCGCAGGGAGCGCCCGTGACGGGATGTGCGCAGGTCGACTTCGCGCTCGACACCTACGAGTGCATCCCCCGACCGGCCCGGCGCTCGCGGACGGCGGCGGGGCGGGACGAACCCCCCGAGACGGGGCCGCAAAGCCAGGGGAGCGGCACGCCGGCGCGCGACGACGAGCGGTACGATTTCGGGCGCGCGGTCGCCGATGCCCGCCGACACGACGATTCCGGACGACGATTCCGGTGCGGTTCCGCCCGCCGCCTGCGGGGGCGTGGCGCGTCGTCGGACAATTGTTCCGCAGTCCGCAAAGGGGTCGGCCCGTAGCCCGACCCGAAGGAGAGACTAGCCTGATGGGCGTGACACGCCGCGCGAAGATTGTCTGCACTCTGGGCCCTGCCACCTCGTCCCCGGAGCGGATCCGGGGCCTCGTCGAGGCGGGCATGAACGTGGCGAGGCTCAACTTCAGCCACGGCAGCCACGCCGACCACGAGGCCGTCTACCGCCTCGTCCGGGAGGCCGCCGACGCGACCGGCCACCCGGTGGCCGTCCTCGCCGACCTGCAGGGTCCGAAGATCCGGCTCGGCCGGTTCGCCGACGGCCCGCACGAGTGGCGCACCGGCGACTCCGTGGTGATCACCAGCGACGACGTCATCGGCACCCGGGACCGGGTCTCCTGCACCTACAAGAAGCTGCCGCGCGAGGTCAAGGCCGGCGACCGGCTGCTGATCGACGACGGCCGGGTGGCCGTCGAGGTCAGCGAGGTGGTCGGCAACGACATCCGCTGCCTGGTCACCGAGGGCGGCCCGGTCTCCAACAACAAGGGCGTCTCGCTGCCCAACGTGGCGGTCAGCGTCCCGGCCCTGTCCGACAAGGACGCCGAGGACCTGCGCTTCGCCCTCGGCCTCGGCGTCGACCTGATCGCGCTGTCGTTCGTCCGCTCGGCGGAGGACATCAAGCTGGTGCACGGGATCATGTCCGAGGTCGGGGTGCACCGGCCGGTCCTGGCGAAGGTGGAGAAGCCGGAGGCGGTCGACCACCTGGAGGCGATCGTCCTGGCGTTCGACGGCGTCATGGTCGCCCGCGGGGACCTCGGCGTCGAGCTCCCGCTGGACCAGGTCCCCCTGGTGCAGAAGCGCGCCGTGCAGCTGTGCCGGGAGAACGCCAAGCCGGTCATCGTCGCCACCCAGATGCTCGACTCCATGATCGAGAACTCGCGGCCCACCCGCGCCGAGGCCTCCGACGTGGCCAACGCGGTGCTCGACGGCGCGGACGCGGTGATGCTCTCCGGCGAGACCAGCGTCGGCAAGTACCCGGTGCTCACCGTCAGCACCATGGCCAAGATCGTCCACACCACCGAGTCCGGCTCGATCGCCGTGCCCCGGCTCCAGCACGACCCGCGTACGCACGGCGGCGCGCTCACCGTCGCCGCCTCGTCGATCGCCCGGGCCATCGGCGCCAAGGCCATGGTGGCGTTCTCGCAGACCGGCGACACCGTCCGGCGGCTCAGCCGGCTGCACTGCGACCTGCCGCTGCTGGCGTTCACCCCGGTGCCCGAGGTGCGCAACCAGCTCGCCCTCTCCTGGGGCGTGGAGACGTTCCTGATGCCGTTCGTCGAGCACACCGACGACATGTTCCGCCAGGTCGACCAGGCGCTGCTCGGCCTCAACCGGGCCAACCCCGGCGACTACGTGGTGATCGTCGCCGGCAGCCCGCCCGGCACCCCCGGCTCCACCAACACCCTGCGGGTGCACCAGCTCGGCTCGCTGGTCGACGCCGCGTCCGCCCGGGCGCTGCAGTGACCGACGGCGGCACAGTCGGCCAGGCCGCCGTCGACCAGCTGCTGGAGGTCCTCGACCTCGAGCACACCGCCGAGATGACCTTCCGGGGGATGAGCCCCCCGGTCGGCCCGCAGCGGGTGTACGGCGGCCAGGTCGCCGGCCAGGCCCTCGTCGCCGCCGGACGCACCGTCGACCCGGACCGCTTCGTGCACTCCCTGCACGGCTACTTCGTCCGGCCCGGCGACCCGACCGAGCCGATCGAGTACCAGGTGGAGAACGTCCGGGACGGCCACTCGTTCTCGGTGCGCCGCTCCGTGGCGCTGCAGCACGACCGGCCGATCTTCTTCATGTCGGCGTCGTTCCACCGCCGCGAGGAGGGGCTGGACCACCACGCCCCGACCCCGCCGGACGTGCCCGCCCCGGACGAGGTCCCCACCATGACCGACCGCCTCTCCCGCTACCCGGAGCGGCTCGGCATCTGGGGGCAGATCCCGCGCCCCATCGACGTGCGCTACGTCGGCGAACCCGGCTGGGTACGCCCCGGCGACCGTCCCGCCGACCCCCACCAGCGGGTCTGGATGCGCATCGACGGCAAGCTGCCGGACGACCCGCTGCTGCACGCGTGCGCCCTCACGTACGCCTCCGACCTGACCCTGCTCGACTCGGTGCTGTCGGTGCACGGCGAGGTGTGGGGGCCCGGCGGCGTGATCGGCGCGAGCCTCGACCACGCGCTGTGGTTCCACCGGCCCTTCCGGGCCGACGAGTGGTTTCTCTACGACTGCTGGAGCCCGTCGGCCTCCGGGGGCCGGGGCCTGGCCACCGGCCGGATGTTCACCACCGACGGCCGGCACATCGCCACCGCCGTACAGGAGGGCCTGCTCCGCCGCGTCGGCGGCTGACAGCCCGCCAACGGCGGCCGGGGTGGCGCCGGCTGGCGGCTTCGGTCCGCGGTCCCGGGTGGCGCCGGCTGGCGGCTGCGATCCGCGGTCCCGGCGGCGCCCGTGCCGGTCGCTCGACCGTTCGGTCGAGGGGCGGCGGACCTCCTGGCTGACCAGGCGACTAGTCTGGCCGGCATGCGTCTCTCCGCCCGGGTCGACTACGCCCTGCGTGCGGCCGCCGAACTCGCGGCGGTCGCCGAGCGCGGGGGCGTCGGGCGCTCCCGTCCGGTGACCGCCGAGCAGATCGCCAGGGCACAGGAGATTCCGCCGAAGTTCCTGGAGAGCATCCTGCTGCAACTGCGCCGGGGCGGCATCGTGCACGCCCAGCGCGGCCCCGAGGGCGGCTACTGGCTGGCCCGGCCGGCCGCGGAGATCTCCCTCGCAGAGGTGATCCGGGTGATCGACGGGCCGCTGGCGCACGTGCGCGGGCAGCGCCCCGAACAGCTCGGGTACCACGGCGCGGCCCGCGCCCTGCAGGACGTGTGGATCGCGCTGCGGGCCAGCGAGCGGGAGATCCTCGAACTGGTCACCGTCGCGGATGTGGCCAGGGGCAGCCTTCCCGGCCGGGTCAACGAGTTGGCCGCCGACCCGCGCGCCTGGAACTGACGAGCCTCCGGCGGCCTCCGCCGGATCTCCTGTCCCGGCGACGGCGTGCACCTCGGCGCGTCCCAGCAATCGATAGGGGCTTGACCCGGAGCGCACTCGTGCCGCATTGTCGACCAAGTCGATAGGACATGCCGAAAAGTCAGGGGGCGCCCGTGCGCAAGCTGCTGGTCCTCGCTCTGGTCGGGCTCCTCGCGCAGTTGGTCGACGGCGCGCTCGGCATGGCCTACGGCCTGACCTCGTCCACCCTGCTGCTGGTCGCCGGGGTCGCCCCCGCCGCCGCGTCCGCCTCCGTTCACCTGGCCGAGATCGGCACCACCCTCGCCGCCGGGGTGGCCCACTGGCGGTTCGGCAACGTCGACTGGCGGGTGGTGGCCCGCATCGCCGTCCCAGGGGCGTTCGGCGCGTTCGCCGGGGCCACGTTCCTCAGCGCGATCTCCACCAAGGCCGCCGCCCCGTGGATGGCCGCCATCCTGTTCACCCTCGGCGCGTACCTGCTGGTGCGCTTCGCCCGGCCACTGCGCGCCAACCCCGGCGCCGGGCGGCTGCGCGGCCGCTTTCTCAGCCCGCTCGGCCTGTTCGCCGGATTCGTCGACGCCACCGGCGGCGGCGGATGGGGCCCCGTCGCCACCCCGGCGCTGCTGGTCTCCGGACGGATGGAGCCCCGCAAGGTGATCGGCTCGGTCGACACCGCCGAGTTCCTGGTGGCGGGCGCGGCCAGCGCCGGCTTCCTGATCGGCCTCGGCAGCGAGGGCTTCCTGCTGCCCACCGTCGCCGCCCTGCTGATCGGCGGGCTGATCGCCGCCCCGATCGCCGCCTGGCTGGTCCGGATCGTCCCCGCCCAGCTGCTCGGCGCCGTCGTCGGCGGCGTGATCGTGCTGACCAACGCCCGCACCCTCGTCCGCACCGGCGAACTGCCCGGCGGCGTCCAGTGGCTCGTCTACGGGCTGCTCGCCGCGGGCTGGGTCGCCGCGTTCGCCCTGGCCCTCCGCGCCCTGCTGCGCACCCGCCGCGCCCGGGCCACCGTCGCGGCGACCGGCGCCGGGGACACGACCCGGGCGCAGGCCCTCCCGCTCGCCGCCGTCGAGAACTGAACGGCGGGCCGCCGCGCCTCCCGAGCCTCGGGCAGGCGCGGCGGGCGGTGAACCCCGCGCCGCGCCGCTGCCGGCCCGCGCCGGCCCGTGCGTCGGCCTGCAACCCGGGCGTCAGCGGGTGTCGGCCCGGGCGTCAGCGGGTGTCGGCCCGGGCGTCAGCGGGTGCTGGCCCGGGTGTCAGCGCGCGTCGGACAACACCTTGCCGGCCGCCTCGCTGATCAGCGCCCACGCCTCGTCCACGTGCGCCTGCGTGGTCAGCGGCGAGCCGACCGTGAGGCGCAGCGTGTACCGGCCGTTGACCCGGGTGTGGGTCAGGAACACCCGGCCGGTGGCGTTGACCCGGGACAGCAGCTCCGCGCTGGCCTCGTCCCCGGCGGCCAGCCGGAAGCAGACCAGCGAGAACGGGTGCGGCGCGGCGAGGGCGAACCGCCCGTCTGCCCGCACCCGGTCGGCGAAGCGGGCGGCGAGGGCCACCCCGGAACGGATGTGCGCCCGCAGCCCCTCCACCCCGTACCAGCGCAGCACGAACCACAGCTTCAGGGCGCGGAACCGGCGGCCCAGCGGCACCTGCCAGTCCCGGTAGTCGATCACCGCCCCCGACTCCGTCGCCGCGTTGCGCAGGTACTCCGGCAGCACCGTCAGCGCCTCGATCAGCTCGCCCCGGTCCGCCACCCAGAACGCGTCGCAGTCGAATCCGGTGAGCAGCCACTTGTGCGGGTCGAAGCAGTACGAGTCGGCATACTCCAGCCCGGCGTGCGACCAGCGCAGCTCCGGGCAGACCGCCGCCGCCCCCGCGTACGCGGCGTCGACGTGCAGCCAGACCCCGTACTCCGCGCAGATCGCGCCGATCTCCGGCACCGGGTCCACGGCGGTGGTGGACGTGGTGCCGATCGTGGCCACCACGATCGCCGGGACGTCCCCGGCCGCCAGGTCCGCCCGGATCGCCTCCCGCAGCGCCTCCGGGCGCATCGCCAGCGTCTCCGGGTCCACCTCGACCGCCCGTACGGCGTCGCCGCCGAGACCGGCGATCCGGGCCGCCTTCTCGATCGACGAGTGCCCCTGGGTGGAGGTGTAGACGCGGTACCGGCGGTCGATCCCCGCCTCGCGCCACCGGCCCCCGCCGGCCCGGTGCAGCGCGCCGAGGGTCGCCACCAGGGTCGCCGAGGACGCCGAGTCCTGGATCACCCCGCCGCCCCGGCCCGTCGAGCGGAACCGCTCCGGCAGGTCGAGCAGGCCGGCCAGCCAGTCCAGCATCACCGTCTCCAGCTCCGTGCAGGCCGGGCCGGTCGCCCACAGCATGCCCTGCACGCCGAGCCCCGCGCTGACCAGGTCGCCCAGCACGCTCGGCCCGGAGGTGTTGGCGGGGAAGTATCCGAAGAACCCGGGGTGCTGCCAGTGCGTCAGCCGGGGCGCGACCAGGGCGTCCAGGTCGGCCAGCACGGCCTCCACCGGCTCGCCGTCGACGCTGGGCCCGGCCGGCAGGGCGGCGGCCACCGCCCCCGGCGGGTCCTGCGAGGTGACCGGGCGCTGTCCCAGCGTCGCCCAGTAGTCCGCGATCCAGTCGATCACCGCGTGCCCGGCCCGGCGGAACTCCTCGGGGCTCATGTGCTCAGCCATTCGCCGAGTCGACCAAACCGCGCCGTCGGAGGCAAGGGCCGAACTGACCGGAGGCAAGGGTCGGGCCGGCGGGACCAGGTGGCAGGCACCGGGCCGCAGCCGCGGAATCCGCACAGCTCCGGCCCGGTGCACCACACCGCAGCACCCCCCGACCCGTCCCGACCGGGGAATGCCGTACCACCACCGGCGACAACGTTAGGCGGCCTCCGCGAAGCGGGGGTGACGCCGGTATGAAGATCGTGTTTCGGGCGTTTCGAGCCGGTGTCCGACCCGTCGTCCGACCGCGGGCCGCCGGGTGTCTGCGCGGCTCAGCGGCGCAGGCCGCCCGCCACCTTCTCCGCGATCAGCTCGTACGAGCGCACCCGGTCCGCCACGTCGTACACCGGAGCGGTCAGCATCAACTCGTCCGCCCCCGTCCGCGCCAACAGCTCCGCCAGCTCCCGGCGCACCGTCTCCGGCGACCCCAGCGCCTGCCCCTCGCGCCAGTGCGCCACGAACTCCCGCTCCAACTCCGTGTACGGGTACGCAGCCGCCTCGTCCGGTGTGGCCAGCGCCTCCGGCCGCCCCATGCGCAGCCGCAGGAACGACAGCTCCGCCGGCCCCACCAACCACCGCGCCCGCTCGTCCGTCTCCGCGCAGACCGCGTGGACCGCCACCATCGCGTACGGCTCCGCCAGGAACCGCGACGGCCGGAAGTGCTGCCGGTACAGCGTCAACGCGGGCAGCGTGTTCGCCGGGCTGAAGTGGTGCGCGAACGAGAACGGCAACCCGAGCAGCCCGGCCAGCTGCGCGCTGAACCCGCTCGACCCCAGCAGCCAGATCGCCGGCTGCTCGCCCCGCCCCGGCGTGGCCATGATCGGCCCCGGCCGCTCGCCCGTGAAGTAGTTCATCAGGTCCGCCAGCTCCCGGGGGAAGCCCTCCGCCGACAGCCCCTCCATCGTCCGGCGCAGCGCCAGCGCGGTCATCTGGTCCGTCCCCGGCGCCCGGCCGATGCCCAGGTCGATCCGGCCGGGGTGCAGCGCTTCGAGGGTGCCGAACTGCTCGGCCACCACCAGCGGCGCGTGGTTCGGCAGCATCACCCCGCCCGAACCGAGCCGGATCGTCGAGGTCGCCGCCGCCAGGTGCGCGATCAGCACCGCCGGCGCGGAACTGGCGATTGCCGGCATGTTGTGGTGTTCCGCCACCCAGAACCGGTGGTAGCCCAGCTCCTCGGTGCGCCGGGCCAGCTCGGTCGTGTGCCGCAGGGCCTCGCCGGCGCCGGCGCCGGCCGCGACCGGTGCAAGATCAAGAACAGACAACGGTACGTCGATCATGCGACACCCCAACCCGCAGCGCGCCCGAAATGTTCCCGGCCGGGCACGTGTGGCTCACCCCATTCCGCGCGCCTGCTCGAAAATCAAACTCGTCTGCGTGTAGCCCGCTCGTGCGCCGCCAACCGCACCGACACCAGCGCCTCCAACGGCAACCCCACCGCCGCCGGGTCCACCTCCGCGTGCAACCCACGGATCGCCCCGCACTCCCGCAGCGCCCGCGTCCGCGTCAGGCACGTCGACGGCGCCACCCCCACCCGCTCCGCCAGGGCGTTGTTCGGCAGCCGGCCGTCCGCCGTCAGCTCCCGCAGAATCGCGCGATCGACATCGTCCAGGGCCGCGAACGGCCGCACGTCGTTCAGTGAAACGGGCATGCGCCCATCCTGCTCCGAATTCACACGCCGTAGAAGGACCACAAACAGAATATTCTGCGGTGGGTCCGCTGCCCGTCAGTCTTACGTTCGCCGCCTTTGCCGTGAGGGCCGCTGCGCGGCGAGGCGGGCCACCCGCCGTGGGCGACCCCCCTCGTGGATGTTGTCGGGCAGTAGTGCCTTGCCCCTGCCTCGTCAGGGCGTGCAGGCTGGGCGCGTCGCAGGCGACGCACTCGGCGAGGATGCCTGGCCGTGCCGCAGCGCGTGACGCGTCGGGTCAGGACTTCGGGCCGACGTGCCGGTCCAGGGCGGCCACCGCGTCCTGGCGCGCGACCGACAGCGAGTTGCGCCGGTTCATCTTCCAGGCGACGCCGAGCAGGCCCAGCGCCCACTGGCACAGCCCCATGATGTCCGCGGACTCGTTGGTGAACAGGTAACGCGGGTAGACGTACGCCTTGCCGCGAACCGTGACCCGGTTGCCGACCCGGCAGCCGTCGGAGTGGAACAGGCCGCGCACGAAGTCCCCGGGATGGGCGGTGACGATCTCCCGCTGCCAGTCGGCGAGGACGATGGGACGCTCGTGCTTCCTGCCGGGTCCGTGCTGCGGCAGCAGACACGGCCAGTGCGTGCCGTAGCTCTGCACACTGATGCAGCCCTGTTGCTGGACGCGCTGCACCTCCGTCGCGAGAACCCTCTTCATGGCGTCCTCACAGGCGTCGATCAGGCCGGGCCACGTATCGGCGCAGGAGATGCGCAGCACCGGAACCCGGGCGGTGGTAACCAGGTAGCCGTCACCGAGGTAGAGGCCGAGCAGGTAGGCATACTGCCCGAGGTCTGTCGGCTTGCCGACGTCGGTGCGGCAGCGGAAGCAGCGCAGTGCTGTGCCCTGTGGCTTCGGCTCCGGTCGGATTTTGCACCAGTGCCGGACAGTGGGGTAGGAGACTCCGACGGCGCGGGCGGCCTCCGCGACGGTGGCGCCGGCCAGGTAGAGGCGTCTTGCTCGGGCGCGAATCTCAGGTGGGTGCACGTGCCCAGTTTTGAACGCACGTATGACAGTTTGTGCCCCCGGTGGGATTCGAACCCACACTGTCGGAGGTTTGAGCTCCGTCTCTCTCCCGGTTGGAGTACAGGGGCTTCCGTGATTCGGCACTGACAGAGTACCCACTAGGCTAGGGGCCGCGACACCCGGCACGGCGGTGTCAGTTTGAACTGGTAGGAGAGGCTCGTGGCCGAGACGCAGACGGATGCCGAGCGCAGGCGGGTGTTGATCGCCGAGGACGAGGCGCTCATCCGGCTGGACCTCGCAGAGATGCTCGTCGAGGAGGGCTACGAGGTGGTCGGCGAGGCCGGCGACGGCGAGACGGCCGTCCGGCTCGCCGAGGAACTGAAGCCTGACCTGGTGATTCTCGACATCAAGATGCCGATCATGGACGGGCTGGCCGCCGCCGAGCGGATCGCCGGCGCCCGGATCGCCCCGGTGATCATCCTGACGGCGTTCAGCCAGCGGGACCTGGTGGAGCGGGCGCGGGCGGCCGGCGCGATGGCGTACCTGGTGAAGCCGTTCCAGAAGAGCGACCTGGTGCCGGCGGTGGAGATCGCGCTGTCCCGGTACTCGGAGATCTCCGCGCTGGAGGCGGAGGTCGCGGGCCTGACCGACCGGCTGGAGATCCGCAAGACGGTCGAGCGCGCGAAGGGCGCGCTGATGACGACGTACGGGATGAGCGAGCCGCAGGCGTTCAAGTGGATCCAGCGGACGGCGATGGACCACCGGATGACCATGAAGGAGGTCGCCGAGCGGATCCTCGCCGAGACCGCCGGCGGCGAGGTGGCCCAGCCGGCGTCCTGACGCCGCAGCCGCGCGGGCCCTCCGGCGGCGCATCCGATCGATACGATCGGATGCGTGCTTCCTCGGTGGCCGCGGGCGGTGCTCGGCGTGTTGGCCGGGTGCGCCGTGCTGCTGGCCGGCTGCCGGTCGGCGGAGCGTTCGGCGCCCTCGGCGGAGCCGGTGCGGCCGGGCTGGCGGGCGGTGGACCTGCCGGTGCCGCCGGGCGGGTCGGGGCGGCTGGTGCTGCGCGACGCGGTGGCGTGCGGGGGCCGCTGGTTCGCGGTGGGCGCGGTGGCCGACGCGGCGGGCGGGACGCGGCCGGCGGCGTGGTCGAGCGGGGACGGGGCGTCCTGGTCGGCGCTGCCGGTGCGGGGGGAGACGTTCTACGGCCGGCAGCACGTGCTGTACGCGGCGGCGTGCCGGGACGGCCGGGTGGCGGCGCTGGGCGCGCAGGTCGGCGGGGTGCACGGGAATCCGCGTACGGGCACGTGGACGCAGGGGCCGGACGGGGCGCTGCGGGAGGTGCCGGCGGCGTTCGAGTTGTTCGGGGGGCCGCGGGCGGTGAGCGCGTCGCGGTTGGCGGCGGGGGCGGGCGGCTGGTTGATCGCGGGCGCGCGGGTCGACGGGGCGGCGGTGTGGGCGTCGCCGGACGCGTCGGGGTTCACGCTGCGCGAGGGGGTCCCGGAGTTGGCGGGCGACGCGCGGGGGCGCACGGCGGCGTACGGCGTGGTGGCGGTGGGGTCGGGGTGGTTGGTGGTGGGGTCGGTGCTGCCGGCCGGCGGTGGGGCGTTGGCTCCGTTGGCGTGGCGTTCGGCGGACGGGCGGTCGTGGCGGCGGGCGGTGTTGCCGGCGCCGGACGGCGGTGGGCGGGCGGAGCGGGTGGTCCTGTTCGACGGGGCGCCGGTGGCGGTGGGTCCGGTGCGGGACGGCTTCGCGGTGTGGCGGGCGGCGTCGGTGGAGTCGACCTCGGCGGGCCCGGGGGAGCGGGCCGTGACGGGTACGACGCCGGGAGCGGGGGCGGGGGCGGCGTCGGGCGCGCCGGACGGGCCGGTGGAGGGCTGGCGGCGGGTCGGCGGGTTCGGGGCGGCGGGGCCGGGGGTGCTGTCGGTGTCGGGCCTGGTGGCCGCGGGGCGGGCCCTGGTGACGGTGACGGGTGACGGCGGCGGGCGGCGGGTGTGGCGTTCGGTGGACGGTGGCGGGTCGTGGCGGCCGGTGACGGCGCCGGTGGCCGTGGCGGGGGAGGGTGACGTCGCGGTCGTGGTGCCGGGGGGTGGCGACACGGCGGTGGCGGTGGCGGCCCAGGGGGATCGGCTGGTGTTGGTGGCGGACGACGGCCGGGGATCCCGTGCCTGGTGGGCGGCGTTGCCGGGCGTCGATCGGTAGGGAGTGGGCGGGGGTGTGCTCGTTACCGACGAATGAAAGGCGAATCTTCCTCGGAACCGAACGTTCTTACAGCGATCGTTTCCAATCCGCCACGGCGTGTAACGGTTCGGTCAACCCCTCTTCGCAGGGCTTTTGTCACCGCTTCCGGGTGGGATAACGTCCCGCCCCAGACCGGCGACGACGGTCTGGTTCGTCCGCCCTGCAAGAGCCAATGAGCGGCGGGTGGTTCGGGCCATGGGATGGAGGAGGGTTCGGGCCTTGAGGCAGAAGCTCGCACGCGTGATCGGCGGGGTCGCCATGCTGGCGCTCGTCGCCGGCGGCACCGCTTGCTCCAGCAGCAGCGACGAGGCGTCTGGCGGCGACGCCTGCGGCAGCAAGATCGGGTTCTTCGGCGCGCTCACCGGCAGCTCCGCCGCGCTGGGCATCAACGAGAAGAACGGCGTCAAGCTCGCGATCGACAAGTACAACAAGGAGAACGCGGACTGCAAGGTCGAGCTCGTCGAGCTGGACTCGCAGGGCAGCCCGGACCAGGCGCCGGGTCTGGCGCAGAAGGCCATCGACGACGCCAAGATCCTGGGCATCGTGGGCCCGGCCTACTCGGGTGAGTCCGAGGCCGCCGGCCCGCTGTTCAACGAGGCCGGCCTCGTCACCATCACCCCCTCCGCGACCCGGCCGAGCCTCGCCCAGCAGGGCTGGAAGACCTTCTTCCGGGCGGTCGGCAACGACTTCAGCCAGGGCCCGGCCGCCGGCAACTACATCAAGAACGTCATGAAGGCCGACCGGGTCTACGTCATCGACGACCAGTCGGCGTACGGCGCGGGCCTGGCCGACGAGGTCAAGAAGGTGCTCGGCGCGGCGGTCGTCGGCTCGGACAAGGTCCAGGGCGAGGGCAAGCAGACCGAGTTCTCCGCCGTGGTCACCAAGGTCAAGGCGGCGAACGTCAAGGCCATCTTCTACGGCGGCTACTACCAGGAGGCCGGCCTGATCCGTAAGCAGCTCACCGCTGCCGGCGTCACCGCGCCGCTGGTCGCCGGCGACGGCGTCAACGACGGGGCGTACATCACCTCCGCCGGTCAGGCGGCGGCCGAGGGCACGATCCTCACCTGCCCGTGCCAGCCGGCGGCCGAGGCCCGGGGCACCTTCACCGCGGACTACAAGGCCCTCAACGGCGTCGACCCGGGCACCTACAGCGACACCGCCTTCGACGCGGCGAACATCCTGCTGGCGGGCATCAAGGCCGGCAAGACCGACCGCGCGGGCCTGCTGGAGTTCGTGAAGGGCTACAGCGGCGAGGGCGTCGCGGCCAGCTACAAGTTCGTCGAGGGTGGCGAGCTGGACCCGGCACAGGTCAAGGTCTGGGCGTTCAAGGTCACGGGCGGCAAGGTCGTGCCGGACCAGGAGATCCCCAAGTCCTGACGCCGGTCGCTGCCACAGGCGATTGAGTCGTGATCGCGGGTGCGGCCGGGAGCTCGCTCCCGGCCGCACCTTCTTTTTCTCCAGAGCTGACGGAGTGTCCCTCCCTTGAACTTCGACGGACTGTTCTCCAATTTCGGAGAACTCACCACGACCGGCCTGACGCAGGGCGCCATCTACGCCCTGGTCGCGCTCGGGTACACGCTGGTCTACGGCGTGCTCAGACTCATCAACTTCGCCCACTCCGAGGTCTTCATCGCCGGCGCGTTCGCCGCGATCTGGACCTGGAACGGATTCGGCCTCGACCAGGACTCGACGGTGAGCGGGGTCGGCTCGGTCCTGTTCTACCTGCTGGTGGCGATGATCGTGGCGGCGATCGCGTCGGCGGGCACCGCCACGGTGATCGAGCGGGTCGCGTACCGGCCACTGCGTAAGCGCAACGCGCCGCCGCTCGCGTTCCTGATCACCGCGATCGGCGCCTCGATCGCGATCTCCGAGGCGTTCGGCATCAGGACCCGCCGGCTGCCGGAGGGCGCGCCGGCGCTGGTCAGCTCCAAGCCGCTGTTCCACATCTTCGGGGTGCCGATCGACGCGGTGCAGCTGCTCACCATCGGCGCCGCGCTGGTGATGATGATCGCGCTGGACCTGTTCATCAACCGCAGCCGCGTCGGCCGGGGCATCCGGGCGGTGGCCCAGGACGCCAACACCGCGGCGCTGATGGGCGTGAACAAGGACCGGATCATCCTGATGGTCTTCATCGCCGGTGGCGCGATGGCGGGCGTCGCGGGCCTGCTCTACGACGTGCGGATCCAGACCCTGACGTACAGCGTGGGCTTCCTGCTGGGCCTCAAGGCGTTCACCGCCGCGGTGCTCGGCGGCATCGGCAACCTGCGCGGCGCGCTGCTGGGCGGCCTGCTGCTGGGCGTGATCGAGAACTACGCCTCGGGCCTCTTCGGCACCCAGTGGAAGGACTTCGCGGCCTTCGCGGTGCTGGTGGTGCTGCTGATGTTCCGGCCGACCGGCCTGCTGGGCGAATCGCTGGGGAGGGCGCGGGCATGACGACCGTCCTGGAGAAGGTGCGCTCCGGCCGCGAGGCCGTCGGGCAGCGGTGGCACGGCGCGCCGCGCTGGGTGCGCTGGGCGCTGCTGGCGGCGGTGATCGTGTTCTTCTACGCGCTGCCGAACAAGGAGTTCTACCAGTACCTGGGGCCGATTCCGACCCCGGGCGCGAACTTCACGCAGGTGCTGTTCACCGTCTCGATCTACGTGCTGCTGGCGGTCGGGCTGAACATCGTGGTCGGCTTCGCCGGCCTGCTGGACCTGGGCTACTTCGGCTTCTTCGCCGTCGGCGCGTACACGGTGGCGGTGCTGACCTCGCCGAGCAGCGACATCAAGACGCTGTGGCCCTGGCTGGTGGTGGTGCCGATCGCGATCGGCATGACCATGGTCGCTGGAGTGGCGCTGGGCACGCCGACCCTGCGGCTGCGCGGCGACTACCTGGCGCTGGTGACCCTCGGCTTCGCCGAGATGATCCGGATCGCGGCGGTCAGCTCGGAGTTCCTGAAGGGGCAGCGGGGCTTCAACCAGATTCCCCACCCGCCGGGCAAGTACGCCGACGGCAAGCCGTTCTTCGGCGTGCTGGACGCTCGCCCGTACTACTGGCTGGTGCTGACGCTGATCATCCTGGTGGTGATCGGGGTGCGGAACCTGACGCACAGCCGGGTGGGCCGGGCCTGGATCTCCATCCGGGAGGACGAGGACGCGGCGCAGCTGATGGGCGTGCCGACGTTCAAGTTCAAGCTGTGGGCGTTCGCGGCGGGCGCGGCGGTCGCGGGTCTGGCGGGCGCGCTGTTCGCGGGCAAGCAGAACTTCGTGAACTCGCAGAACTTCGAGCTGCTCAACTCGATCATCATCCTGGCCGCGGTGATCTTCGGCGGGTCGGGCAACATCGTCGGCGCGATCGTCGGCGGCGGCCTGGTGGCGTACATGATCGAGCGGTTCCGCGGCATCGAGCTGCTCGGCATCGAGCTGTACGAGTACCGGTTCCTGTTCTTCGGCCTGGTCCTCGTGGTGATGATGATCGTCCGCCCGCAGGGCCTGATCCCGAACCGGCGACGGGCGGCGGAGTTCAAGGACCGCCGCAAGGAGGTGATCGTCGGTGAGTGACACCGAGCAGACCAAGGCCGTTCCGGCCCAGGCGGGCGCCCCCGCCGTCGAGACGGTGCCGCAGCGGGAGCCGCTGCTGGAGGTCGACCACGTCACGCTGCGCTTCGGTGGCGTGGTGGCGCTCAACGACGTGGACTTCACCCTGTACAAGGGGGAGATCCTGGGGCTGATCGGCCCCAACGGCGCCGGCAAGACCACCTGCTTCAACGCGATGACCGGCATCTACCAGCCCACCGAGGGGCACATCCGGTTCCGCGGCGAGAAGATCAGCGGCAAGCGGCGCCACCAGATCACCCGGATGGGCATGGCGCGGACGTTCCAGAACATCCGCCTGTTCCCGGAGATGACGGCGCTGGAGAACGTCCAGGTGGGCGCGGACGCGCACCACAGGACGAGCGTCATCTCCGCGCTGTTCCGGCTGCCGCGGCACCGGCGGGAGGAGCGCGAGGGCCGGGAGAAGGCCGAGCGCCTGCTGGAGTTCGTTGGCATCCGCAACCGGATGCACGAGTTCGCCCGCAACCTGTCGTACGGCGAGCAGCGGCGGCTGGAGATCGCCCGGGCGCTGGCCACCGACCCGGTGCTGCTGTGCCTGGACGAGCCGGCGGCCGGCTTCAACCCGGCGGAGAAGGAGGAGCTGCTCCAGCTCATCCGGCAGATCCGCGACACCGGCGTGACCGTGCTGCTCATCGAGCACGACATGCGCCTGGTGATGGGGGTGACCGACCGGATCGTGGTGCTGGAGTTCGGGAAGAAGATCGCCGAGGGGCTGCCCGCCGAGGTGCGGGACAACCCGAAGGTGATCGCGGCGTACCTGGGGGTACCGGACGATGCTGCTTGAGATCGACGACGTGAGCCTGCTGTACGGGCGGATCCAGGCGCTGCACGGCATCAGCCTGACGGTGGACGAGGGCGAGATCGTGGCGCTGATCGGCGCCAACGGCGCCGGCAAGTCGACCACCATGCGGGCCATCTCCGGGATCCGGCCGATCGCCTCGGGCCGCATCCGGTTCGCCGGTGAGGACGTCTCCAAGCTCCGGGCGGACCTGCGGGTGCGCCGCGGGCTGTGCCAGGCGCCGGAGGGCCGGGGCATCTTCCCGGGCATGACGGTGCTGGAGAACCTGGACATGGGCGCCTACACCCGGCGCGACCGCGCGGGCATCGCGCAGGACCTGAACCGGGTGCTGGAGCTGTTCCCCCGGCTGGCCGAGCGGCGCAAGCAGCCCGGCGGCACGCTGTCCGGCGGCGAGCAGCAGATGCTGGCGGTGGGCCGGGCGCTGATGAGCCGGCCGAAGCTGCTGCTGCTCGACGAGCCCTCGATGGGGCTGGCGCCGATGCTGATCCAGCAGATCTTCAGCATCATCACCGAGATCAACCAGCAGGGCACCACGATCCTGCTGGTGGAGCAGAACGCCCAGCAGGCCCTGGCCCGGGCGCACCGGGCGTACGTGCTGGAGACCGGCCGGATCGTGAAGTCCGGCACGGGCGCGGAGCTGCTGCACGACCCCTCCGTCAAAGAGGCGTACCTCGGCGTCGCCTGACCGGCGATCTCCCCATCAGTTAGGAGTTCCCCTCATGTTCCAGCTCAACGGTGGCCGGCGGGCGGCGCTCGGCGCCGCGGGCGCGGCCGCGCTGCTGCTCTCTCTCGCCGCCTGCGGCGAGGAGGAGGGCACCGAGCAGCCCGGCGCGGGTCCCGCCGTCAGCGCGTCGGCGGACACGTCCCTGGCCGACAAGGTGCCGGCCGCGATCAAGGCCGACGGCAAGATCATCGTCGGCAGCGACACCACGTACGCCCCGGCGGAGTTCCTCGACACCGACGGCAAGACGGCGATCGGCTTCGACGTGGAGCTGTTCACCGCGGTCGCCCAGAAGCTCGGCCTGAAGGCGGAGTTCGTCTCGGCGCCGTTCGGTGACATCATCACCGGCGTCAACACCGGCAAGTACGAGGTCGGCGTCTCGTCGTTCACGATCAACGACGAGCGCAAGGGCCAGGCCAACATGGTCAGCTACTTCCAGGTCGGCACCCAGTGGGTGACCAAGAAGGGCAACCCGGCCGGCGTCACCCTCGACAACGCCTGCGGCAAGAAGATCGCCGTGCAGAAGGACACCGTCCAGGTCGAGGACATCCAGAAGCGGTCCAAGGCGTGCACCGACGCCGGCAAGCCCGCGATCAGCATCGACCAGTTCCCGGGCCAGGACGCCGCGACCGCCGCGGTGGTCTCCGGCAAGGACGACGCGATGCTCGCCGACTACCCGGTCGGCGTGTACGCGGTGACCCAGTCCAACGACGCCCTCGAACTGCTCGACAAGCAGTACGAGGCCGCGCCGTACGGCTACGTCGTGGCCAAGGACCAGGCGGCGTTCGCCGAGGCCGTCCGGGAGGCGACCAAGGCGCTGATCGCCGACGGGTCGTACAAGACGGTGCTGGACAAGTGGAAGGTGGCCGACGGCGCGATCACGGACCCCGCGGTCAACCCGTAACCCGACATGAAGTCCGAGGAAGCGACTACCGTACGGGCGCGGCCGGAGCCGATCCAGGCCGTGCCCGTACGGCACCCGGGGCGCTGGGTCGCGGTGGCCGTGCTGGGCGTGCTGGCCGCGATGTTCGTCCACGTGCTGGTCACCAACCAGGCGTTCAACTGGTCGTTCATGGTGGACAAGATGTTCCGTCCGCCGATCATCGAGGGCCTGCTGCGCGGCACCGTGCTGATGACGGTCAGCGCGATGCTGATCGGCGTCACGCTCGGCGTGGTGGTCGCGGTGATGCGCCTGTCCGACAACCCGATCCTGCGCGGGGTGGCCTGGCTCTACACCTGGTTCTTCCGCGCCGTGCCCCGGCTGGTGCTGCTGGCCGTCTTCGGCAACATCGGCATCCTGTGGAGCCGGATCGAGTTCGGGGTGCCGTTCGACACCCAGCTCGGCCAGCTGTTCGGCATCGACAACCTCCAGCTGCGGCTGTTCGGGTTCTCCTCCCGGGACATCCTCACCGGGTTCATGGCCGGCCTGCTGGGGCTCGCGCTGTCCGAGGCCGCGTACATGGCCGAGATCGTCCGGGCCGGCATCCAGTCGGTGGACCCCGGGCAGACCGAGGCCGCGCAGGCGCTGGGCATGAGCCGGGGCCAACTGCTGCGCCGGGTGGTGCTGCCGCAGGCCATGCGGGTGATCATCCCGCCGACCGGCAACGAGACCATCGCCATGCTCAAGGACACCTCGCTGCTGCTGTACGTGCCGGTCAGCGTCGAGCTGTTCTTCCAGCTCGACGCGGTGGGGAAGCGGACCTTCCAGATCTTCCCGATGTACGTCGCCGCCTGCCTGTGGTACCTGGCGCTGACCAGCGTCCTGCTGGTCGGGCAGTACTTCCTGGAGCGGCACTTCGGCCGGGGCTACGGCGCCACCGGCCAGGCCCGGGCGCGGCTGCGTGCCCTCGGCGGGGGTGCGGCCCGATGACCGAGCTGAAGGTTCCCGCGCAGGCGGGCGCCCCGGCCGCCGAGTCGGGCGTCATGGTCCGCGCCGAGCAGGTGCACAAGTCGTTCGGGCCGCTCGACGTGCTCAAGGGCATCGACCTGGAGGTCCGCGCGGGCGAGGTGTGCTGCCTGCTGGGCCCCTCCGGGTCGGGCAAGTCGACCTTCCTGCGCTGCATCAACCACCTGGAGAAGATCAACGCCGGCCGGATCTGGGTGGACGGCGAGCTGATCGGCTACCAGCAGCGCGGCGGGAAGCTGCACGAGCTGCGGGAGAAGGAGGTGGCCGCGCAGCGCCGGGCGATCGGCATGGTGTTCCAGCGGTTCAACCTGTTCCCGCACATGACGGTGCTGCAGAACGTCATCGAGGCGCCGGTGCTGCTGGGGCGGGAGAAGAAGGCCGCCGCCCGGGAGCGGGCCGCGGCGCTGCTGGACCGGGTGGGGCTGGGCGACAAGCTCGGGGCGTACCCGGGTCAGCTCTCCGGCGGCCAGCAGCAGCGGGTGGCGATCGCCCGGGCGCTGGCGATGCAGCCGAAGCTGATGCTGTTCGACGAGCCGACCAGCGCGCTCGACCCGGAGCTGGTGGGCGAGGTCCTGGACGTGATGAAGGACCTGGCCCGCGACGGCATGACGATGATCGTGGTGACCCACGAGATCGGCTTCGCCCGGGAGGTCGGCGACTCGCTGGTCTTCATGGACGGCGGCGTGGTGGTCGAGTCGGGCAACCCGCGCGAGGTGATCGCCGACCCGAAGCACGAGCGGACCAGGGCGTTCCTGGCCAAGGTGCTGTAGGCCGGGTCCCGGCGCGGGCACGCCCGCGCCGGGACGTGCCGCTGTACGGGAGTGTCAGAGCGGCGGGCTAGAGTCGCTGCGTGACAGCTACGACGCCGCGCCTGCTCCTCGTCGACGGACACTCCCTGGCATACCGGGCGTTCTTCGCCCTGCCGGTGGAGAACTTCTCCACCACGACAGGGCAGCCGACGAACGCCGTCTACGGCTTCACCTCCATGCTGATCAACGTGCTGCGCGACGAGCAGCCGACCCACATCGTCGTCGCCTTCGACGTGTCCCGCCGCTCCTTCCGCACGGAGAAGTACGCCGAGTACAAGGCGGGCCGCAGCGAGACCCCGACGGACTTCAAGGGCCAGGTCAGCCTGGTCAAGGAGGTCCTGGCCGCGCTGCGCATCCCGGTGGTGGAGCAGGAGGGCTACGAGGCCGACGACCTCATCGCCACCCTCGCCTGTCAGGCCCGTGACCAGGGCATGTCGGTGCTCATCACCACCGGCGACCGGGACGCGTTCCAGCTCGTCGACGACTCGATCACCGTGCTCTACCCGCGCAAGGGCGTCTCCGACCTGGCCCGGATGGACGCCGCCGCCGTCGAGGCGAAGTACGGCGTCGGCCCGCAGCGCTACCGCGATCTCGCCGCCCTGGTCGGCGAGACCAGCGACAACCTGCCCGGCGTCCCCGGCGTCGGGCCGAAGACCGCCGCCAAGTGGATCAACATGTACGGCGGGGTCGAGGGCGTCGTGGCCCGCGCCGACGAGATCAAGGGCAAGGCCGGCGACAACCTGCGCGAGCGGTTGGCCGACGTGATCCGCAACTACGAGATCAACTGCCTGGTCTCCGACCTGGAGCTGCCGATCCGCCCCGAGGACGCCCGCTGGGCCGGGTGGGACCGGGAGGCCGTGCACCAGGTCTTCGACACGCTGGAGTTCCGCATCCTGCGCGACCGCCTCTACCAGTACCTGGAGGCCGTGGAGCCGGAGGCCGAGGCCGGGTTCGACCTGACGGGCGAGGTGCTCACCGAGCCCGGCGCGCTGGCCGGGTGGCTGGCGGCGCACGCCTCGGCCGGCACCCCCGTCGGGGTGGCGGTCAAGCTCGACACCGGCCCCAACCGGCGGCACACCGCCTCGGTGCTCGGCATGGCGCTCGCCACCGCCGGGGGCGCGGCGGTCTGGTTCGACCCGGCCCGCCTCGACCCGGCCGACGAGTCGGCCCTGGCCGCCTGGTTGGCCGACGCCGGGCGCCCCAAGGTGCTGCACGACAGCAAGCCCGCCGTGCTCGCGTTCGCCACGCACGGCTGGTCGCTGGACGGGATCGCCCGCGACACCCAGATCGCCGCGTACCTGGCCCGTCCCGACCAGCGATCGTACGACCTGACCGACCTCGCGCTGCGCTACCTGCACCGGGAGTTGCGGGTCGACACCCCGGACACCGGCCAGCTCACCTTCGAGGGGCTGGGCGACGACGGCGAGGTCGAGCAGAACCTGATGCTCCAGGCCCGGGCCACCCTCGACCTGGCCGACGCGATCGACGCCGAGCTGTCCCGCGACGGTGAGCAGTCCGCGCGGCTGATGGCCGGGGTGGAGCTGCCCCTGATGCGGGTCCTCGCCGGCATGGAGGGCATCGGCATCGCCGCCGACACGCAGTACCTGTCGGAGCTGGAGGCGCACTTCGCCGCCGAGGTGAAGGCCGCCGCGCAGGGCGCGTACGCCGCCGTGGGGCGCGAGTTCAACCTGGGATCACCCAAGCAGCTCCAGGAGATCCTCTTCGGCGAGCTGGGCCTGCCCAAGACCAAGAAGATCAAGACCGGCTACACCACCGACGCGGACGCGGTGCAGTGGCTGTACGCGCAGAACCCGCACCCGGTCCTGGAGCACCTGCTGCGGCACCGGGACGTGGCCAAGCTCAAGTCGACCGTCGACGGCCTGCTCAAGTCGGTCTCCGAGGACGGGCGCATCCACACCACGTTCAACCAGACCGTGGCGGCCACCGGGCGGCTCTCCTCCACCGAGCCGAACCTGCAGAACATCCCGATCCGCACCGAGGAGGGCCGGCGCATCCGGCGCGCCTTCGTGGTGGGGGAGGGCTACGACTGCCTGCTCACCGCCGACTACAGCCAGATCGAGATGCGGCTCATGGCGCACCTGTCGTCGGACGACGCGCTGATCGAGGCGTTCAACTCCGGCGCCGACTTCCACGCCGCGACCGCCTCGTCGGTCTTCGGGGTGCCGGTCGGGGAGGTCACCGCCGACCAGCGGCGCAAGATCAAGGCGATGAACTACGGCCTGGCGTACGGGCTGAGCGCGTTCGGCCTGTCCCAGCAGCTCGGCATCAGCGCCGAGGAGGCGCGCGGGCTGATGGACAACTACTTCGCCGGCTTCGGCGGCGTCCGCGACTACCTGCACGAGGTGGTCGCCCGGGCCCGCCACGACGGCTACACCTCGACCATCCTGGGCCGCCGGCGATACCTTCCCGACCTGGTCAGCGACAACCGGCAGCGCCGGGAGATGGCCGAGCGGATGGCGCTCAACGCCCCGATCCAGGGCTCCGCGGCCGACATCATCAAGGTCGCCATGCTGCGCGTCGACGCCGCGCTGCGCGAGGCGGGGCTGCGCTCCCGGATGCTGCTGCAGGTGCACGACGAACTGGTCTTCGAGGTCGCCACGGGCGAGCGGGAGACCCTGGAGGCGCTGGTGCGCCGGGAGATGGGTGGGGCGTACCCGCTGTCGGTGCCGCTGGAGGTCTCCGTCGGCGAGGGCCGCGACTGGAACAGCGCCGGCCACTGACCCGCGCGCGCCGGGGCCCGCCCGGTTCTCCATGTCGGCGACATGGCGGTATCCGGGCCGCCCGGACCCCGCCATGTCGCCGACGCGGGGGTCGATCTACCGACCCGGTCCCCGGCGCTCCTTCGGCGGGGCGCCGTGCCGCTCCAGGGCCCGGCGGGACGGGCCGCCCGGCGGCGGCAGCGGGGCCTTGAGCGGGTCGTGGCCCCAGTTCATCAGCGACCACCGCCACTTCGTGGCGCGTACGTCGCCCGAGGGGCGCTGTGCCATGTGCCGGCGGACGTACCCGATGACCTTGCGCATGTGCGTGAAGTCCGCCTCCGACAGCTCGGAGCGCTTGCGGCGCAGCAGGCCCACGATCCGCCGGCCCGACTCGTGCCCGACCGACTCCCCGCTCGCCTTGCCCTTCCTGCGCCAGCCGACGTGCTGGGACTCCTCGGTCTCCAGCCACCTCGACAGCTCGCCGGGCCTCATGTTCACCGCCTCGGTGAACTCGCGGTACGTGTCCCGGCCCTGGTCACCCTTCCTCACGGCGCAGCACCTCCGGCCTGTGCGCGACGTCCCGGCCCGAGTCGTCGTTGCGGATGCGGTACTGCGGGTGCTCCGGGGACGCGTTGACCGTGTGCCCCCGCACGTGCGTCCGGTCGATCAGCTTCTCCTTGACCACGCCGTGCGCCCGGCCGCTGTGACTGGCCCAGGAGACGTGGTCGCCCTCGCGGAACTCCTTCTCGGCCATGTCCGCCGGGTACCCGGCGGCGGTGCCCGGAAACGGCGGGCCCGGGCGTGCCGGTCGCCGGTGTCAGGGGGTGATCTCGGCGATCGGCAGTTTGATGTCGAACGGCTCGGTCAGCTCGACCAGCTCCGCGCTGTCGGCGACCAGTTCGTACTGCCGCTCGCGGCTCAGGTTGAGCTGGCCGCTCAGCCGGTACGCGTAGAGGTGCACCGGGTTCTGCTCGATGCGCCAGTAGTGGGGGATGCCCGCCGCGGCGTACTCGCCGGGCTTGGCGAACCGGTCTGTCCGCCGGGTCCCCGGCGAGACGATCTCGACGGCGAGCACCACGTCCGCCGGCTTGAGTGTGGACGTCTCGGCCGGCAGTCCGGACCGGCGCAGCAGCACGTCGGGTTGCCGACTGGTGTTGGAACTCAGCTCGACTCCGACCGCCTGGGCGACCCGCAGGTCGGCTGGTGCGTGCTGCAACAACCAGCGGGCGAGGAGCAGGGAGATGTCCTGGTGGCCGAGGGTGGGGGAGGGTGTCACCTGGATGACTCCGTCGACGAGCTCGACGCGGGGGGCGTCGTCCGGCAGGCTGAGCAGGTCCTCCAGCGTGTAGTCGGCACGCTGCTGCCGCATCGGGTCCGGACACCAGGGGCCAGGTGGTGTCGCGATCGGCTCGGCGCTCACCTGGCCAGGGTAACCCCGCGCGGAACCGCGCACGTCGCACCGCGCGTGCGACCCGTCAGCCCGCGGGCCTCTCGGCGACGAAGATCGCGGTGCCGGGGAAGAGGCGGCCGCGCAGCGGGCTCCACTGCCCCCAGATCCCCTCGTGCCCCTCGGGCCACTCCGGCTCCACCAGGTCGACCAGCCGGAACCCCGCGCCGACCAGCTCCCGCACCCGGTCGCCCAGGGTCCGGTGCTGCTCGACGTAGGTCGCCTCGCCGGCCTCGTCCAGCTCGACGTAGGGGTCGCGGTCGAAGTACGAGTGCACCGCGACCAGGCCCCGCTCGCCCGGGTCGTCCAGGAAGATCCACCGCATCGGGTGGGTCACCGAGAACACCCACCGGCCGCCGGGGCGCAGCACCCGGAACACCTCGCGCATCACCGCCGCCGAGTCGGCCACGAACGGGATCGCCCCGAACGCCGTGCAGGCGGTGTCGAACGCCGCGTCGGGGAAGGGCAGGGCCAGCGCGTCGGCCTGCACCAGCGGGACGCGTACCCCCGTGCGGTCGGCCGCGGCGGCGGCGTGCCGCAGCATCCCGGCGGAGAGGTCCAGCGCGACCGGCCGGGCCCCGCGGGTGGCCAGCCAGCGGGCGGCGGCGGCCGCCCCGCAGCCCAGCTCCAGCACCCGCCGCCCGGTGACGTCGCCGAGCAGCCCGGCGTCGGCCTCCCGCAGCCCCTCCGGGCACCACACGAAGTCCACGTCGCCCAGGAAGGCCCCGTGCTCGGCCTGGTAGTCGTCGGCGTCGGCGTCCCACCAGCCGCGGTTGGCCCGACGGGCCTCCGCGTCGCCCACCCGGCGCCGGGTCACCCGGCTGTCGTCGTCCACGCCCGTCACGCTAGGCCCCGGGCGGCTGCCACCCGCCACCGGAGTGACAGCTGTGACGTGTGAGACAGCGGGGACTCCTTGCAGCCGAAATCTCCGCTTTCGCAGCTGACGCGCCGGCGAGAGGGCGGGAGGGCTTGCACGCTGTGGTAATGCAGCGGGTAGGCTAGACGATGCGCTCGCGGATCGTGTGCCTCGGCAGGGAGCAGGTGCGCGGTCAACGGAGCCACATCACATGATCCCACTGAGCGATCGTTCGGTGTGCCCGGCGACGGATCCGCTGGCGCGAACAGGTCACCGCGACACCAGCCTGCTGTGACAAAACATCCGACCGGAGCAACCGCCCACATGACGAGCAGCATCGAGGCCCCCTCGAGCGCCACCCGGGTCACCCACGACGATCTCGGTTCCGAGGAGGCTTTCCTCGCCGCGATCGACGAGACCATCAAGTACTTCAACGACGGCGACATTGTCGAAGGCACCGTCGTCAAGGTCGATCGGGACGAGGTCCTGCTCGACATCGGCTACAAGACCGAGGGCGTCATCCCCTCGCGGGAGTTGTCGATCAAGCACGACGTGGACCCTGCCGAGGTCGTTTCGGTCGGTGACCACATCGAGGCCCTCGTCCTCCAGAAGGAGGACAAGGAGGGTCGCCTGATCCTCTCGAAGAAGCGGGCGCAGTACGAGCGGGCCTGGGGCACGATCGAGAAGATCAAGGACGAGGACGGTGTCGTCCGCGGCTCGGTCATCGAGGTCGTCAAGGGTGGTCTCATCCTCGACATCGGGCTGCGGGGCTTCCTGCCCGCCTCCCTGGTCGAGATGCGGCGGGTGCGCGACCTGCAGCCGTACGTCGGCCGCGAGCTCGAGGCCAAGATCATCGAGCTGGACAAGAACCGCAACAACGTGGTCCTGTCCCGCCGGGCCTGGCTGGAGCAGACGCAGTCCGAGGTGCGCACCGAGTTCCTCAACAAGCTGCAGAAGGGCCAGGTCCGCAAGGGCGTCGTGTCCTCGATCGTCAACTTCGGCGCGTTCGTCGACCTGGGCGGCGTGGACGGCCTGGTGCACGTCTCCGAGCTGTCCTGGAAGCACATCGACCACCCGTCCGAGGTCGTCGAGGTGGGCCAGGAGGTCGAGGTCGAGGTCCTGGACGTCGACCTGGACCGCGAGCGGGTCTCGCTGTCGCTGAAGGCGACCCAGGAGGACCCGTGGCGGCAGTTCGCCCGCACCCACGCGATCCAGCAGATCGTGCCGGGTAAGGTCACCAAGCTGGTGCCGTTCGGCGCCTTCGTCCGGGTGGACGACGGCATCGAGGGCCTGGTCCACATCTCCGAGCTGGCCGAGCGCCACGTCGAGATCCCGGAGCAGGTCGTCCAGGTCGGCTCCGAGGTCATGGTCAAGGTCATCGACATCGACCTGGAGCGCCGCCGGATCTCGCTGTCGCTGAAGCAGGCCAACGAGGGCTTCGTCGAGGGCGAGGAGCACTTCGACCCGACCCTCTACGGCATGGCCGCGACCTACGACGCCGAGGGCAACTACATCTACCCGGAGGGCTTCGACCCGGAGACGGGCGAGTGGCTCGAGGGGTACGAGAAGCAGCGCGAGGCGTGGGAGCAGCAGTACGCCGAGGCGCGCCAGCGCTGGGAGGCCCACACCAAGCAGGTGCAGAACTCCCGTGCCGCCGAGGCCGAGGCCGCTGCCAACCCGGCTCCGGCCGTGTCCGGCGGTGCCGCCGCGGCCCCGAGCCGGCAGGCCGAGGAGCCGGCGGGCACCCTGGCCACCGACGAGGCGCTCGCCGCTCTGCGGGAGAAGCTCGCCGGCGGCAAGTGACCCTGGTGACGACTCCGGCTCGGCGCGGCTGACGCGCGGGGCGAGTTGCCACTGACGACGATGGGCCCCGTCCCCACGATCCGGTATACCGGGTCGTCGGGGGCGGGGCCTTCGCCGTTCCGCCCCGCGTCTCCCGGGCGACCGGGAGCGGCACCGCCGCCACGTCCCCGCACATAGCAGGGGCACTTTGTGCCCCTGCTATTGCTGTTATAGCTGTTTTGTCGGGGCCGTAAGTGCAAGATCGCGGGGGCGGGCAGGGCGGGGGCGGAACGGGGAGCGGGGCAGGGC
>NZ_JBDPMC010000039.1:0-61965 GCF_039871625.1 Micromonospora sp. B11E3
CCTCCGCGCCCGCCCCGCCTGACGGGGGCTCGCCGCCCTCCGCGCCCGCCCCGCCTGACGGGGGCTCGCCGCCCTCCGCGCCCGCCCCGCCTGACGGGGGCTCGCCGCCCTCCGCGCCCGCCCCGCCTGACGGGGGCTCGCCGCCCTCCGCGCCCGCCCCGCCGACCCCGGCGGGGCGGGCGCTGCGCGGGGGCCCGGCTGCCGTTCCCGGAGGCGGCATACGATCAACGGGTGGAGGACGACATCCGGCGGATCGGGATCATGGGCGGCACGTTCGACCCGATCCACCACGGGCACCTGGTCGCGGCCAGCGAGGTCGCGGACCGGTTCGGGCTGGACGAGGTGGTCTTCGTGCCGACCGGCCAGCCGTGGCAGAAGGTGGACGAGCCGGTCAGTCCCGCCGAGGACCGCTACCTGATGACGGTGATCGCCACCGCCTCCAACCCCCGGTTCCAGGTCAGCCGGGTCGACATCGACCGGGGTGGGCCCACCTACACGGTCGACACGCTGCGTGACCTGCACGCCGTCTACGGCCCGAAGGTGCAGCTCTACTTCATCACCGGGGCGGACGCGTTGGAGCGCATCCTGTCCTGGAAGGATCTGGACCAGATGTTCGAGCTGGCCCACTTCATCGGGGTGACCCGGCCCGGGTTCGAGCTCACCGACGCGCACCTGCCCGCCGACACGGTGAGCCTGGTGCAGGTGCCGGCCATGGCCATCTCGTCGACGAACTGCCGCGACCGGGTCCGCCGGGGTGAGCCGGTCTGGTACCTGGTGCCCGACGGTGTGGTGCAGTACATCGCCAAGCGGGGGCTGTATCGTGAGTGATCTTGCCCGATATGTGAGCTTCTGTCCGGGTAATCGACCGGAATGGACAAGTGCTCCCGCCCCCGGGTGTGAGACGCTTGGAGGGTCGCACGGTTGATCGAAGGAGTACGGTGACAGTTTCCGAACGCGCTCACGAGCTGGCGATGGCCGCCGCCCAGGCTGCGGCCGACAAGAAGGCGCAGGACATCGTCATCATCGACGTGGGTGACCAACTCGCCATCACCGACGCGTTCGTGCTCGCCGCCGCGCCCAACGAGCGCCAGGTGCTGGCCATCGTCGACGCGATCGAGGAGCGCCTGCTCGAGCTGCCGGAGAAGGCCAAGCCGGTCCGGCGCGAGGGTGAGCGGGGCGGGCGCTGGGTGCTGCTCGACTACGTCGACATCGTGGTGCACGTCCAGCACGCCGAGGAACGCGAGTTCTACGCCCTCGACAAGCTGTGGAAGGACTGCCCGCAGATCCCGTTCGTCGACCGGGACCTGGTCGAGGCGGACGCCGGCAGCACCAGCGCCGAATGACCCGACTGATCGTCTGGCGGCACGGCAACACCGACTGGAACGCGGCCGGCAGGGTGCAGGGGCAGACGGACGTACCGCTCAACGACCTCGGCCGGGAGCAGGCCGCCGCCGCCGCGTCGGTGCTCGCCGCGCTGCGCCCGGACGCGATCGTGGCCAGCGACCTGAGTCGCGCCGCGGACACGGCCGCCGCGCTGGCCGCGCTGACCGGGCTGCCCGTGCGCACCGACGCTCGGCTGCGCGAGCGGCACTTCGGGCGGTGGCAGGGGCTGCTGCTGACCGAGGTGGCCGAGCGCCACCCCGAGGAGTACGCCCGCTGGCGGGCCGGCGACCCCGACCCGGGCGCGGACGTCGAGAGCCTCGACGACCTCGGCAAACGGCTCGGCACGGCGCTGCAGGACGCCGCGGATGCCGCACCGGGCGGCACCGTCGTGGTCGCCACCCACGGCGGCGGCGCCCGACAGGGCTGCGGATACCTGCTCGGCTGGGACCGCACCGTGCTGCGCACCATCGGCTCGCTGAGCAACTGCCACTGGACCGAGCTGCGCCACGGCGGCCCGCAGGGCTGGCACCTGCGCGCCCACAACGTCGGCCCGCTCCCGTCCGCCCCGGCGGCCGAGGCGGTCTGACCGCGGCCGAAGCGGTCTGGCCCGGCGGCCGAGCCGGTCCGACCCGGCGGTCGTGGGTGGTCCGGCCCGGCGGTCGTGGTGGTCTGGCCTGGCGGTCGTGGTGGTCTGGCCTGGCGGCCGAGGCGGTCTGGTCGGGCGGGCGGAGGTCGGTGCGCCGTCTCGGCCGTTCGCCGGCCGGCGGCCGGCGGCGACATCGGCTAGCGTGCCGAACATGCCCGTCGCGGTCGTCACCGACTCCACCGCCTACCTTCCGCCCGAGCTGGTGCGGGCGCACCGGATCACCCTCGTACCGCTGACCGTCGTGCTCGACGGCACGGAAGGGCTGGAGGGGGTGAACGTCCTCCCGGCCGACGCGGCCCGGGCGTTGGGCGGGCGCCGGGTGTCCGTCAGCACCTCCCGACCGGCGCCCGAGCAGTTCGCCGGGACGTACCGGCGGCTGCTGGACACCGGGGCCGACGGGGTGGTGTCGGTGCACCTGTCGGCCGGGCTCTCCGGCACGGTGGAGGCGGCCCGGCTGGCCGCCGCCGAGCTGGGGGACCGGGTCGCGGTGGTCGACAGCCGGTCCACCGGGATGGGCCTCGGCTTCCCGGCGCTCGCCGCCGCCGAGGCCGCCGCGGGAGGCGCGGACCTTTCCCGGGTACGCCGCGCGGCGCTCGACGCGGTGGCCAGGACCACCATCTTCTTCTACGTCGACACGCTGGACTTCCTGCGCCGAGGCGGGCGGATCAACGCGGCCGAGGCGCTGCTCGGCACCGCCCTGTCGGTGAAGCCGATCATGCACATGCCGGACGGGGCGATCGTGCTGCTGGACAAGGTCCGCACCGCCACCCGGGGGTTGGCGCGGCTCGTCGACCTGGCCGTCGAGGCGGCCGGCGACGTCGACGTCGACCTCGCCGTGCACCACCTGGCCGCCCCGCAGCGCGCCGAGCAACTCGTCGCCGCGCTGGCCGACCGGCTCGGCGACCGGCTGCACACCACGTACGTCACCGAGGCCGGCGCCGTGGTCGCCGCGCACGCCGGCCCGGGACTGGCCAGCGTCGTCGTCTACCGCCGCCCCCGCCCGGCAGAGGCCGCCTGAGCTGCCGTACGCGGCTGGCCCGGACCGAGCGGATGATCAGTCCAGCCAGATGACGAGTCCCGCCACGCCGATCAGGCAGCCGAGGACGAGGAACGCGACGCCGCCCCGGCGTTCCTCGCGCCGGGAGACATTCGAGGGCTGGGCGGCACGCCAGAGCAGGAACCCGCCGATCAGGACGAGGACCAGGCCCAGGACCGGTACGCCGCTCGGCGAAATTGCGTTCGCGGCCTGCGGTGGCAGGTCGGCCGGCGACGGATACGAGGGAAGGCGAAGCACGCGGCAAGGTTACTGAGCTGCGCCAACACCACTGCCGGGCGGACGACATGCGCTGGCCGTCCCTAGCACACCAGGTGCATGATCAGGCGGTTGTCCACAGGCCGGCCCACTGTCCACAGCTGAGACCTGGCGGGCCTCGTACGGCAGGGCCGGCGACCTAGCCTCGCGCCGTGTCAGACGATGAGGAGACGACCGTACGGCGACGTCTGCGGTGGCTGCTGCCCGGCCAGCCGCCGGCCGAGTACTCCGCTCCGCCCGCCGCTCCGGGCCCACCCGCCGTCTCGGCCCCGCTTCCGCCCGCGGCCCCGCCCGCGTCCCGGGCCGCGGGGGACGTGCCGGCACGGGTGCCGGGGCCCGGGATCGGGCCGGTGGGGGAAGGCGGCGACCCAACGGTCGGGCCGGCGAATGAGTGGCCGGGCGCACCGGTCGGGCCAGCGGGCGCGCGGACGGCAGGAGAGCGCCGCGATCCCGCAGCCGGGCCGGTCGGCGCGGCTCCGATGCCTGCCGTCGTCCCGCCGGAGCAGATGCCTGCCGTCGTTCTGCCGAAGCAGTTGCCTGTTGTCGTCCCGCCGGAGGAACGGTGGGCGCCGGCCGCCGTCGAGCCGGACGAGCGGCCCACGCCGTGGCCGGGCGAGGGTGCCGGCGCGTCCGGCCTCCGCGGCCAAGAAGAACAAGGCCGTCGCATCCGTCGTGCGCGGTCGCGCGCCCGGGTGGGGACCCGCTCGGCGTCGTCGCCGGACGGGGACACCCTGCCGTGGGGAGAGGACGTGCGGGGCCGGCCCTGTCCGCCGTGGAACGACGACGCGCCGGGCGCGGAGGACGCGGCGGGTGCCGAGGACGTACCGGGCGGTGACGAGGCGGCCTGGGCCGGCGGATCGTCACCCGACGCCGAGCCGACGCCCGGGCGGCGGCTGTCCCGGTTGCCGGGGCCCGGCGCGTTCGACCCCGGCCGCAGGGGCGTCCGGGCGCTGGCCGCCGTCGCCGCCGTGGTGGTGCTTGTAGCCGGCTTCTGGGCGTGGCGGGCCCGCCCGCAGGCCGAGCCGGTCCGGGCCGCCGCGCCCGCCGCCGGTTCGGAGGCGTCCACGCCGGGAGCCTCCGCCGTCCCCCAGGCTCCCCACCCGTCGGCGGGCGGTGAGCTGGTGGTGGCGGTCGCCGGCAAGGTACGCCGCCCCGGGCTGGTCCGGGTGCCGGCGGGCGCGCGGGTCGCCGACGCCGTGGAAGCGGCCGGCGGTGCGCTGCCCGGCGTGGACGTCGCCCTGCTGAACCCGGCCCGCAAGGTCGCCGACGGCGAGCTGATCCTGGTCGGCGTCGCCGCCCCGCCGGGCCAGCCCGCCCCCGCCGGCGCGGCGCAGCCCGGCGCGCCCGCCGGGGCGGGCCAGCCCGGCGGCCTGGTCAACCTGAACACGGCCACCCTGGCGCAGCTCGACGCGCTGCCCGGGGTGGGGCCGGTGCTGGCCCAGCGAATCCTGACCCACCGCGACCAGCACGGCGGTTTCCGCTCGGTGGGTGACCTGCGCCAGGTCGAGGGCATCGGCGACGCCCGGTACGAGCAGCTCAAGGACCTGGTGACGGTGTGAACGGCCCCGCTCGGCCCGTCCGGCGCGAGCCCCGGCCCGAGGACGCCCGGGCCGCGCCGGCCACCGGTCCCGACGCACCGGGCGCCGGCGGCGCGAGCACGCCACCCGACCTACGACTGGCCGGGCTCGCGGTGGCCGCCTGGCTGGCCGCCCTGGCCTGCCTGCACCTGACCGCCCGCACGGCCGCGGTGCTCGCCGCCGCTGCGGCCGCGCTCGCCGCGCTCGCCTCGACACACCTGCTCGGCCTGCTCGGGCGCCCTGCCCCGGCCGTCCGCCGGTACGGGTGGATCGCGGTGGCGGTGCTGCTCGGCATCGTGTGCGGGGCAGCGGCGACCGCCGCCCGGCTCGCGGTCCGGGACGCCCCCGCCGTCCGAGCCCTCGTCGAGGAACGCTCCCCGGTCGACGCCGAGCTGGTCGTGCGGGACGACCCCCGCCCGGTGCGGGGTGCCACCGGCGGACCGGCCACCCTGCTGGTCCGCGCCGAACTCGTCACCCTGGCCGCTCCCGACGGGCGGCGGGTCTCCGCGCCGCTGCGCGTCCTGGTGCTCGCCACCGATCCCGCCTGGCGGGGCCTGCTGCCCGGGCAGCGGCTCACCACCGAGGGGCGGCTCGCTGCGCCGCGCGGCGGCGACCTCACCGCTGCCGTGCTCACCGTCCGCGCCGCGCCGACGCTGCACGGGCCACCGCCGTGGTCGCAGCGCGGGGCCGGCACGCTCCGCGTCGGCCTGCAACGGGCCTGCGAACCGCTGCCCGACGAGCAGGGCGGCCTGCTGCCCGGCCTCGTCGTGGGGGACACCAGCCGGTTGGCGCCGACGGTGGAGGAGGACTTCCGGGCGACCGGGATGACGCACCTGAACGCGGTCTCCGGCTCCAACGTGGCCATCGTCGTCGGGGCGGTCCTGCTGCTGGCCCGCTGGAGCCGGGCCGGCCCCTGGCTGGCCGCCGGGTTGTGCGCGGTCGCCCTGGTCGGCTTCGTCATCCTGGTTCGCCCCTCACCGAGCGTGGTGCGCGCCGCCACGATGGGCGCGATCGGCCTCGCGGCTCTCGCGGCCGGTCGTCCGCGGGCTGCCCTGCCGGCGCTCGCCGCGGCGGTGGCTGCGCTGGTGCTGGTAGATCCGGACCTGGCCGGCGACCCGGGCTTCGCGCTGTCCGTGCTGGCCACCGCGGGCCTGCTGCTGCTCGCCCCGGCCTGGCGGGACGGGCTGCGCCGGCGGGGCGTGCCGCCCGGGCTGGCCGAGGCGCTCGCCGTGCCGGCCGCCGCGCAGCTCGCCTGCGGCCCGGTGGTCGCCGGGATCTCCGGGACGGTGAGCCTGGTGGCCGTGCCGGCGAACCTGCTCGCGGTGCCGGCGATCGCGCCCGCCACGGTGCTGGGTGTGGCCGCGGCGGTGCTCTCCCCCGTGTGGCCCGCGGGCGCGGAGTTCGCGGCCTGGCTGGCGAGCTGGCCGGCATGGTGGCTGGTGACGGTGGCCCGGTACGGGGCCCGGCTGCCGGCGGGCACGCTGCCGTGGCCGGGTGGGCTGACGGGCGCCCTGCTGCTGGCGGGGCTGACCGTGGCGCTGCTGGTCGCCGCCCGCCGGCCGGTCGTGCGTCGGCTGGTGGCGGTGGTCGCCGTCGCGGTGATCGTCGGCACCCTGCCGGTGCGGCTCGTCGCCGGCGGCTGGCCGCCCTCCCGGTGGGTGGCCGTGACGTGCGCGGTGGGGCAGGGGGACGCCCTGGTGCTGCCGGTGGCCGCCGGCCGTGCGGTGGTGGTCGACGCGGGCCCCGACCCGGCGGCGGTGGACGGCTGCCTGCGCCGGCTCGGCGTACGCGAGGTGTCGCTGCTGCTGTTCAGCCACTTCCACGTCGACCACACCGGCGGGGTAGCCGGGGTCTTCCGGGGTCGCCGGGTGGCCGCCGTGCGTACGCCGCAGTGGCCCGAGCCGGCCGCCGGGCGGGACCTGGTCCGGGGCGCTGCCGCGGCGGGCGGGGCGGAACTGGTCCCGGCGACGGCGGGGTGGACGCACCGCGACGGGGCGGTGGAGTTGGTGGTGCTCGGGCCGCCCTATCCGCTGCGGGGCACGCGGTCCGACGCGAACAACAACTCGTTGGTGCTGCTCGCCACGGTGGCCGGGGTGCGCGTCCTGCTCGCCGGGGACGCCGAGACCGAGGAACAGCGAGCCCTGCTCGATCGCGCGCCGCCCGGCGGGATGCGGGCCGACGTGTTGAAGGTCGCCCACCACGGGTCGGCATACCAGGAGCCGGCGTTCCTGGACGCGGTCCGGCCCAGGGTGGCGCTGGTGCCGGTGGGCGTGGGCAACTCGTACGGGCATCCGAACCCGGCCGTCCTCGCCCGGCTCGCCAGAGCCGGAGCCCGGGTGCTGCGTACGGACACCGACGGCGACCTCGCCGTGGTCCGGCACCGGGACGGGCTGGCCGTGGTGACCCGGGGGGCGCCGCCGGGCAGACAGCCCTGAGGATCGAGGGTTGTGACGGCATTGAGGTGGAGTCGAGGTAAATGTCTGGATTTGCGCTGAGTGCGGGCTCTCCCACCGGAGGGCCCGACGAGCAGGCACGAAGCCGCACCCGGGCGTGCGAATATGGGCGACGTGACCTCGGCCGACCTCGCTCCCATTCTGCTCGTCCTCGGCGACGAGGAGCTGCTCGCCACGCGCGCGGTGACCGAAGCCGTGGCGCGGGCCCGCGCCGTCGACCCCGACGCTGACGTCCGCGAGTACCAGGCCGGCACGTTGACGGTCGGCGAGATCGCCGAGATGCTCAGCCCGTCGCTGTTCGGCGGCAGGCGGGTGCTCGTGCTCCGCTCCGGCCAGGACGCCCGCAAGGACCTGGTCACGGCCCTGCTGGCGTACGCGAAGAACCCCGACCCCGACGTCCAGTTGGTCGTCCTGCACCTCGGCGGCGCGAAGGGCAAGGCGTTCGCCGACGGGCTGCGGGCGGCGGGTGCGACGGTCGTCCCGGCGGCCAAGCTCAAGGGCCACCGCGAGCGGGTGGCCTTCGTGCGGGACGAGATCCGCCGGGCCGGCGGCAAGTGCACCGAGGACGCGGCCGAGGCGCTCATCGCGGCGGTCGGCACCGACCTGCGGGAGCTGAGCGCTGCCTGCTCCCAGTTGATCGCCGACACCGACGGGCGGATCGGGGCCGACACGGTGGCCCGCTACTACAAGGGGCGGGTGGAGGTCAGCGGCTTCACCGTCGCCGACGCGACCATGGTCGGAGACGTGCCGGCGGCGCTGGAGGCTCTGCGCTGGGCGCTGCACGTCGGCGTCGACCCGGTTCCGATCGCCGACGCCCTGGCCGACGGGGTCCGCACGGTCGCCCGGGTCGCCGCTGCCGGGCGGGGCGACCCGTACCAGCTGGCGAGCACCCTGGGCATGCCCGCCTGGAAGATCAAGAGCGCCCAGCAGCGGGCCCGGGGCTGGACGCCCGATGGCCTGGTGGAGGCGATGAGAGCCGCCGCCGAGTGCAACGCGGCGGTCAAGGGCGGCTCGGACGACCGGGCGTACGCCTTGGAGCGCGCCGTCTTCGCCGTCGCGGCCGCTAGGCAGGGCACCCGGTGAACCGCCCGGTCCGGGCGTCGTGGGCGACCGTGCCCACCGAGGAGGAGCGCTACCGCCCCCTCTACGCCCGGGCCCTCGGACTGCGGTTCGTCAACCCCGGCGGGGTGCTCTGCTTCCTCTTCTTCGAGGGCAGCGTCGCGCTCGCCGTCCTGCTCGCCCTGGCCGAACTGGTCACCTGGTGGGCGGTGCTGATCCTGCCCGCAGCCGTGGCGGCGATGGTCAAGCTCAACGACATGGTGGCCGAGGTGGTGGTCCGGGCCGCCGCGCTGGTGCCCGAGCAGGAACGGGACCGGTTCCGGCGCCAGATCGAGCCGGTGGTCGGCCGGGCCCGGGTGCGGGGGACGGGCGGATACGGCGTCCCCGAGGCGCCCGGTCTGACGGGCCGGGGGCGCGTCGGCGGCCCCGACTCCTGACCGCCCCGACTCCTGACCGCCCCGACTCCTGACCGCCCCGACTCCTGACCGCGCCAAGTCGGGCGGCTTGACCCGCCGCTCGGGTTCCCGCCACGCCGGCGATGTGGCGGGGTCGTGGCGGCCGGATCTCCGCCATGTCGGCGGTGTGGGGTGGTCGCCGTGGCCGGATCCCCGCCATGTCGGCGGTGTGGGGTGGTCGCCGTGGCCGAGGTTCCGCCATGTCGGCGGGATGGCGGGGTGGAGACGCGAAAACCGGAAGCCCCGGGGTACCCCCCGGGGCTTCCGGTCAGGTCTGCGGTCGCCGCGTCAGGCAGAGAACGAGGCCACGCGCTTGGCGATCGCCGACTTGCGGTTCGCCGCCTGGTTCGCGTGGATGACGCCCTTGCTGGCCGCCTTGTCCAGCTTGCGGGCGGCGTCTCGCATGAGGACGGTCGCCTTCTCGGTGTCGCCGGCCTCGGCGGCCTCGTGGAACTTCCGGATGGCGGTCTTCAGCGACGACTTGACCGACTTGTTACGCAGCCGGCGCTTCTCGTTCTGCCGGTTGCGCTTGATCTGGGACTTGATGTTCGCCACGCGACAGCCTCGTCCTATAGCTCGGGTTGGTCTGCTTGTGCGCCCGACGAGCATGGGTCATCGCCGCGCGAAAAGCCAGGTTACCAGGTCCGCCGCGACGAGCCAAAACCGCATAGGCCGGCCCGCACCGACCCGGCCCTCTCAGGCCCCGCCCACCGCCACCGCTGGCGGCCGGCGAGCCGGTCGGGTGGCTGTTCATCGCCACCGCTGGCGGCCGGCGAGCCGGTCGGGTGGCTGTTCATCGCCACCGCTGGCGGCCGGCGAGCCGGTCGGGTGGCTGTTCATCGCCACCGCTGCCGGCCGGCCAGCCAGTCGAGCGCCTGCTCACCGCTCCACCGTTGGTGGGCGCGGATGTGCGGGGAGGCGCTGGTCGGGCCGGCGGCAGCCGACGTGAGCAGGTACCCGGCGAGTGCGGCGAGGGTCACGTCGAGGGCGTCCGGGGGTGCGCCGGCGGCCGCCGGGTGCCGGGCGAAGAGCGTGTCGGCGTCGAGGCCACTGGCGTGGGCGGTGATCAGCAGGCTGACCAGGTCGAACCAGGCCGGGCCGTGGCACAGCCAGTTCCAGTCGCAGAACCAGGCCCGCCCGGCCTGGTCGACGAGCACGTTGTCCAGCCGCAGGTCGCCGTGGGCCAGGCCGCCGCGCTCGGCGTACCCGGGCAGGCGCGACTCCAGCGCGACCAGCTCGGCCGTCCGACCCCGCGCCGCCGGCGGCAGGTCCGGGGCGGGCTCCCGGCCGGCGGCGACCTCGTCCCACCACAGGATGTCGTCGCGGGCCAGGTCGGCGAGCCGGGGCAGGCCGAGCGCGACCAGTTCGGGCGGCGACCCGGCCAGCGCGGCGGCCACCTCGGCGTACCCGGTCAGCGTCGCGTCGAGGTCGGCCGCCGTCCAGGGCAGCGCGGGCGTCCGGCCGTCGACGGCGTCGAGGCCGAGTGCGAACCAGCCGGCCGCGCTGACCGTCCATCTCGGGCGGGGGACCGGCAGGCCGGTGGGGAGGCGGTCGAGGACGGCGGCCTCCCGGACGTACCAGTCGACGAGGTGCCGCTGGTCCGCCAGCGACGCCGCCTTGACGAACGCGCGCCGGCCGTCGGCGGTCTCCAGCACGGCGGCGAAGCCCCGGGTGAATCCCGCGCCCGCGACCCGGGCCGCCGCCACCGGCGCGCCCAGCCGCCCGGTCACGGCCGCCCGCAGCGCGGGCGGCAGGTCCGCCCAGGCCGGGCGCAGTGCGGTCGCGTCGTACGGCACCGGGGGCAGCGAGATGGCGCGCACCCTGCCCATGCTGCCCCACCGGCGCCACCACGGCGCGGTGCGCGGCCGGGGCGTCGGCCCGCTCTGCCAGACTGGCGAGCCATGAGGACCGACGACTTCTGGCAGCTGATCGACCGCGCCCGAGCCGGCGCCGGGGCGTCGGCGGACGCGGTCGCCGCCCGCGCGGTCGCCCTGCTGGCCGAGCGGGCCCCGGAGGAGATCGTTGGGTACACCCACCACCAGCGGCGGGTGCTCGCCGCCTCCTACAAGGTCGACCTGTGGGGCGCGGCGTACCTGATCAACGGGGGTGCCTCCGACGACGGCTTCGAGTACTTCCGCGGCTGGCTGATGACCCTGGGCCGGGCGGTGTTCGCCCGAGCGGTGGCCGACCCAGACTCCCTCGCCGAGCTGCCGCAGGTCCGGGCCGCCGCGCTCAGCGGCGCCGAGTTCGAGTGCGAGGACATGCTGGCGGTGCCCTGGGAGGCGTACCGGAAGGCGGCCGCGGCCGACCTGCCGGCGGACCGTGACCCGGTGCCCGTGCCCGACCTGAACGACTTCTGGGACTTCGACGACGAGGAGGAGGCCGGCCGGCGGCTGCCGCGGCTCGCCGCCCTCTTCGCCGCGCCGCCGGAGGAGTGAAGCCGACCGGAGGAGTGAAGCCGACCGGAGGAGTGAAGCCGACCGGAGGAGTGAAGCCGACCGGAGGAGTGAGCCGGCTCGAAGAGTGAGCCGGCCCGAGTTCGACTTCGCCGCGCCGCCGGGGGAGCGAGCCGGCCCGGGTTCGGCGGTGGCCGTCCCGGCGGCGGTGGAGTGATCGGACCGCTCGGCGGGCGACGTGGGAGCATAGAGGGGGCCGGCGTCGCGCCGGCCTGCTCACGTCAGCCGACCAGAACGGACCGCTGTGCCACCGACGCTCGATTCCGGCGCGAACGCTCCTGGTGCCACCGACCCGGCGCGCATCCGGAACTTCTGCATCATCGCCCACATCGACCACGGGAAGTCGACCCTGGCCGACCGGATGTTGCAGCTCACCGGCGTGGTCGACCCCCGGCAGATGCGCGCGCAGTACCTCGACCGGATGGACATCGAGCGTGAGCGCGGCATCACCATCAAGAGCCAGGCCGTGCGGATGCCGTGGACGATCCGGGAGGGCGACCGCGCCGGCGAGCAGGCCGTCCTCAACATGATCGACACCCCGGGCCACGTCGACTTCACGTACGAGGTGTCCCGGTCCCTCGCCGCGTGCGAGGGCGCGATCCTGCTGGTCGACGCCGCGCAGGGCATCGAGGCGCAGACCCTGGCCAACCTCTACCTCGCGCTCGAGAACGATCTGCACATCATCCCGGTGCTCAACAAGATCGACCTGCCGGCCGCGCAGCCGGAGAAGTACGCCGAGGAGCTGGCCCACCTGATCGGCGGCGACCCGGCCGACTGCATCAGGGTCTCGGGCAAGACCGGCGAGGGCGTGCCGTACCTGCTCGACGAGATCGTCCGGCAGTTCGTCCCGCCGGTGGGCGAGGCCGCCTCGTCCGCCCGGGCGATGATCTTCGACTCGGTGTACGACGTCTACCGGGGCGTGGTCACGTACGTCCGGGTCGTCGACGGCCGGATCAGCGCCCGCGACCGGATCAAGATGATGTCGACCGGCGCCACCCACGAGCTGCTGGAGATCGGCGTCATCTCCCCGGAGATGCAGAAGGCCGACGCGCTCGGCGTCGGCGAGGTGGGTTACCTGATCACCGGCGTGAAGGACGTCCGGCAGTCCCGGGTCGGCGACACGGTCACCATCAACGCCAGCCCGGCGACCGAACCGCTCGGCGGCTACAAGGACCCGAAGCCGATGGTCTACTCCGGCCTCTACCCGATCGACGGGTCCGACTACCCGAACCTGCGGGACGCGCTCGACAAGCTCAAGCTCAACGACGCCGCGCTCGTCTACGAGCCGGAGACGTCCGGCGCGCTCGGCTTCGGCTTCCGCTGCGGCTTCCTCGGCCTGCTCCACCTGGAGATCATCCGGGAGCGGCTGGAGCGGGAGTTCAACCTCGACCTCATCTCGACCGCCCCGAACGTGGTGTACCGGGCCATCCAGGAGGACGGCCAGGAGGCCGTGGTCACCAACCCGAGCGAGTACCCCACCGGCAAGATCGCCGAGGTGTACGAGCCGACCGTGCGGGCCACCGTACTCACCCCCAACGACTACGTCGGGGCGGTCATGGAGCTGTGCCAGGGCCGCCGCGGCAGCCTGCTCGGCATGGACTACCTCTCGGCCGACCGGGTGGAGCTGCGCTACACCCTGCCCCTCGCCGAGATCATCTTCGACTTCTTCGACCAGCTCAAGAGCCGCACCAAGGGCTACGCCTCGCTGGACTACGAGCCCTCCGGCGAGCAGGCGTCCGACCTGGTGAAGGTGGACATCCTGCTGCACGGCGAGCCCGTGGACGCGTTCAGCGCGATCGTGCACAAGGACAAGGCGTACAACTACGGCGTCAACATCGCCGCGAAGCTGCGCAACCTGATCCCCCGGCAGCAGTTCGAGGTGCCCATCCAGGCCGCCATCGGCAGCCGGGTGATCGCCCGCGAGACCATCCGGGCGATCCGCAAGGACGTGCTCGCCAAGTGCTACGGCGGTGACATCAGCCGCAAGCGCAAGCTGCTGGAGAAGCAGAAGGAAGGCAAGAAGCGGATGAAGATGGTGGGCCGGGTCGAGGTTCCCCAGGAGGCCTTCATCGCGGCGCTCTCGTCCGACAGCGGCGACGGGAAGGCCCCCGGCAAGAAGTGAGCTTGGGCCGGCACGCGCCGGCTACCCTCCGCCGCACGGCCGGCACCCACGGCGTACGCCCGGGTGCCGGCCGTCTGCGTACCGCCCGCCGCTCGCCGGACCCCTCGGCGTACGGATCACCGTCGGCGTGATCCGTCGTCCGGCGAGATCGGGCCGGTTTGGCCCCTCACTCCCGGGCGGTCGTGTATCCAAGGCCCGTCAGCCAGGTTGCGTGGTCAGAACCCGGTCAGAGGCCCAGAATAGTTATAGGGATCATTCGGATCATCTGGGTCATAGTCGACATGCTGCGGACGAGGCTCCTCGGGGGCGCGTGACGGCTGCGGGATGTGGATCCATTGCTTCCGCTGCTCGCGACGGTGAACCAGGGCCGCGAACGCGAGCAGGGCCGCGAAGAAGAGAACGAGGATCAAGACGTATCCGACTAGTCACTAGCGAGACGCGCATGGTCACCCCTGACGCCTGAGCGTATCTCGACGCTAACAGTCCGCATTGGTCGCTGGTGGCGTCCGAATCGCTGATGGGCGAAGTGGCCCCCCGGGCGCTCGACCTGGCGGTGGCCGGCCCCACGCTGCCCCCGGTCCACCTTCGGTCGGTGGTCGGGTCCACCGCCCGCCTCGACATCTGGCAGGGCAGCCTCCGCTCCGGCAAGACCGTGTCGAGCCTGCTCCGCCGCGCCCCAATCACCGGCTGCGCAGGGAATGGGCTCCGGTTTGGATTTCCGGACGCTCGGGAACTTTGGTGGTCAACGACAGCAACGACACATCGTTGCGACGGATTTTGAGGAGGGTGACCGTGGAGCTCACCGTCTGGGGCATCATCACCGCGCTCGTCGTCGGTCTCATCGTCGGCGCGCTGGGCCGCCTGGCCGTCCCGGGCCGGCAGAACATGCCGATGTGGCTGCACATGCTGATCGGCGTGGGCGCCGCGCTGCTCGGCACCGTGCTCGCCCGCGCCATGGGCATCGCCACGGAGACCGCCGGGATCGACTGGGCGGAACTGCTGGTCCAGGTCGTGCTGGCCGCCATCGCCGTGGCCCTGGTCGCCGGCGTGGGCCGGCGCCGGAGCGTCACCCGTTATTAGGCCATGACGCCAGCGCGACTGCGGCGGGCGCCCGACCATTCCGGTCGGGCGCCCGCCTGTGCGCTGGCCGCCTGTGTGCTGGCCGCCTGTGTGCTGGCCGCCCGTGTGCTGGCCGCCCGGGAGCGCGGTGGGTCCGCCGCCGGCCGGCGGTGGTGCCTACCTGGGAAAACGTCGCCTCCTGATGCTCGTCGGGCTGGCTGTCCGGATCGGCCGGTTTGGACTTTCCGCCGCCCGGGAACTTAGCGGTCACGACAGTGATTGACCGTGAAGCTTTCTGAGGAGAACGACAATGACCGTTACCGGAATCATCACCGCGCTCATCGTCGGTCTGATCGTGGGCGCGCTCGGTCGCCTGGCCGTCCCGGGCCGGCAGGACATGCCGATCTGGCTGCACATGCTCGTCGGCGTCGGCGCCGCCCTGCTCGGCACCGTGCTGGCCCAGGCGATCGGCATCTCCACGAACACCTCCGGTGTCGACTGGGGCGAGCTGCTGGTCCAGGTGGTCGTCGCCGCCATCGCGGTCGCGATCGTGGCGAGCATCGGTGGCCGGCGCAGCGTCACGCACCGGTAATCGACCTCCCCGCGACGGGCGCCCGGCCGCAGGCCGGGCGCCCTTTCGCATGGGTACGCCCCGGATCGTCCCGTCGGCGGGCTGCCCCCGCGCCCCCTGCCTGGGGTACGGTCGCCTCGCTTGCGCGCGCCCCTCTGTCGTAAAGGAATTCTTCCTACTAAGGTGCGGCGGAGAAGGTTAGTGCCAGGACGGCGCGAGGGAGATATGGCGTGAACAGGTGGAAACGGCTGGCTCCGGTCACCGCCGTGGTGGCGTCGGCCGCGATGGTGCTCGCCGGCTGCGGCGGCTCCGGGGACGACGAGGCCGCCGACAACAGCAAGCTGACGGTCTGGATGATGGGCGAGGGCAGCGAGGCCCAGACCGCGTTCCTCGACGGCGTCGAGACCGAGTTCAAGAAGAAGCACCCGGACAGCGACGTGGTCGTCCAGTACATCCCCTGGCTGGAGGCGCCGAAGAAGTTCCAGGCGGCGCTCGCCGGCGGTGAGGGCCCGGACGTCACCGAGCTGGGCAACACCGAGACGCAGGGCTGGGCCGCCCAGGAGGCGCTGGCGGACGTCACCGACAAGTTCGCCGGCTGGTCGGAGGGCAAGGACATCCTGCCCGACCTCGTGAAGAACGCCCAGCTCGACGGCAAGCAGTACGGGATCCCGTGGTACGCCGGCGTCCGCGCGATGTTCTACCGCACCGACTGGTTCGCCGAGGCGGGCGTGAAGCCGCCGACGAACTGGGACGAGCTGGTCGCCGCCGCCAAGGCCGTGCAGGCCAAGAAGCCCGACACGTACGGCATCGCGCTGCCCGGCAACTCGGAGCTGCCGTTCTACTCCTTCCTCTGGGCCGCCGGCGCCGAGATCGCCACGAAGCAGGGGGACACCTGGAAGTCCGGCTACAACACGCCGGAGGCCCAGAAGGCGGTCAAGTTCTGGACCGACCTGGTCACCGTGCACAAGGTGGCCCCGCCGGCCGCCGCCGGCTGGAACGAGATCGACGCCCGGACCCAGTTCGCCACCGGCAAGGCGGCCATGGCCTTCGCCGGCAGCTGGCAGGGCGGCGCCATCAAGAAGGACAACCCCGACATCGAGAAGGTCTGGGGCACCTTCCCCATCCCCGGCCCGGACGGCAAGCCGGCCCCGGCGTTCGCCGGCGGCTCGGACATCGCCCTGTGGAAGGACAGCAAGAAGCAGGACCTCGCCTGGGACTACATGACCGTGCTGCTGAGCAAGCAGAAGGACAAGGAGTTCGCCAGCAGCCTCGGCTTCTTCCCCGTCTACCAGGACCTGGTCGCCGGCGGCGAGTACGCCAGCGACAAGGTGATGGCGGCGTTCGCCACCACCATGCAGAACACCAAGCTGACCCCGCTCACCCCCAAGTGGGTCGAGGTGAGCCGGACCAAGACGGTGACCCAGGCCATGAACAGCTCGGTCATCAAGGGTCAGAAGACGGTCGAGAAGGCCACCGCCGACGCGGCCGCCGAGATGGAAAGCATCCTCAACGCGAAGTGACGACGCTGACCCAGGCGCCGGAGACGACCGCCGCGCGGGAGACCCCCGCGCGGCGGCGTCGCCGGGTGGACCGCCTGCCGTACCTGTTGCTCCTGCCCTGCCTGGTGATCATCGGCGTGCTGCTGCTGTGGCCGCTCGGCCAGGTCGTGGTGATGTCGTTCTACCGGCTCAACAACGTCCGGCAGCTACGCGGCGACCGCGAGTGGCCGTGGGTCGGACTCGGCAACTACGCCGAGATCCTGGGTGACCCGTTCTTTCTCACGGTGCTGCGCAACACGGTGCTGTTCGCCGTGGCCAACGTGGCGCTGACGATGATCCTGGGCACCCTGGTCGGGTTGCTGCTCAACCGGCTCGGCAGGCGGATGGCCACCTTCGTGGCGAGCTGCGTCATGCTGGCCTGGGCCACCCCGGCGCTGACCGGCACGATCGTCTGGAAGTGGCTGTTCGACGACACCTCCGGCCTGGTCACGTGGCTGTTCAACGCCCTGCCGGACGGGCTGTCCGAAGCCCTGTTCGGGCGCAGCGACTGGACGGGGTACGGCTGGTTCAACTCGCCGCTGCTGTTCTTCATCATCCTCACGCTGGTGGTGGTCTGGCACTCGTTCCCGTTCATCGCCGTCAGCGTGCTGGCCGGGCTGAAGAGCGTGCCGAGCGAGTTGCACGAGGCCGCCCGGGTCGACGGCGCCGGGCCGTGGAAGGTCTTCTGGAAGGTCACCTTCCCGCTGCTGCGCCCCGTCTTCGGGATCCTGGTGGTGCTCTCCACCATCTGGGACTTCAAGGTGTTCACCCAGCAGTTCGTGCTGGCCGGCGGCACCCAGGACCGGCCGACGTTCATGCTCTCGATCTACTCGTACGCCGAGGCGTTCTCGCCACCGCCCAAGTACGGCCTGGGCGCGGCGATCGCGGTTGTCCTGACGCTGATCCTGCTGGTGGTGACCGGGGTCTACGTACGCATGGTGCTCAAGCAGGAGGATGAGTCGTGAGGCGCGGCGCGGTGGTGAAGCGGGTCGCCCTCAACGGCGCCGGCCTGCTGGTGGCGCTCTTCGCGGCGTTCCCGGTCTACTGGATGATCGCGACGTCGCTCAAGCCCAACCGGGAGATCTTCTCGGCCACGCCCCGGCCCGTGCCGGCCGAGCCGACGCTGGAGCACTACCGGGAGATCCTCACCGGCAACCTGATCCCCGGCGTCACGTTCGCGGATTTCTTCCTCAACAGCGCCATCGTGGCGGTGTCCACCGTGGTGCTCAGCGGCCTGGTCGCGCTGCTGGCGGCGACCGCGGTGGCGCGGTTCCGGTTCAAGCTGCGGACCAGCTTCCTGATCATGCTGCTGGTGGTGCAGATGATCCCGCTGGAGGCGCTGGTCATCCCGCTGTTCCTGATGATCCAGCGGCTCGGCCTGTACAACACGCTGCCCAGCCTGATCCTGACGTACCTCGGCTTCTCGCTGCCGTTCGCGGTCTGGATGCTGCGCGGCTTCGTGGCCGCCGTGCCCAAGGAACTGGAGGAGGCAGCCGCGATCGACGGGGCCAGCCGGGCGCAGACGTTCCGCCGGATCCTCTTCCCGCTGGTCGCGCCCGGCCTGGTGGCGACCAGCATCTTCTCGTTCATCACGGCCTGGAACGAGCTGATCTTCGCGCTGACCTTCGTCAACGACCAGGACCGGTACACCCTGCCGGTGGCGATGACGTTCTTCTTCGGCCGGGACGACACCGCGTGGGGGCCCGTGATGGCCGCCTCGACGCTGTTCACCCTGCCGGTCATCATCTTCTTCCTGCTCGTGCAGCGCCGGATGGTCTCCGGCCTGGTGGCGGGCGCCGTCAAGGGCTGAGGTGCAGGGAGGGGTCCCTTCTCGGCGCCTGGCGTCGAGAAGGGACCCCTTCGCACAACTCCTGCCGGCCCCGGCCGAGCGGCCGGACAGCCCGTAGGCTGGTACGCCATGACGGGCAGACTGGTGGCGGTGAACCTCGGCGTGGTGACCGAGGCGGAGTGGGCCGGCGACGCGAGCGGCCGCAGCGGGATCGACAAGCGACCGGTGGACGGGCCGGTGCTGCTCGGGGCGGACGGCGTGGCCGGGGACTTCATCGGCGAGCGGGCCCACCACGGCGGCCCCGACCAGGCGGTGTACGCGTACGCCGAGGAGGACGCGGCGTGGTGGGCGGCCGAGCTGGGCCGCGAGCTGCGGCCGGGCGCCTTCGGCGAGAACCTGACGACGTACGCGGTGGACGTGACCGGGACGGTGATCGGCGAGCAGTGGCTGGTCGGCTCGGCGTTGCTCCAGGTGACCAAGCCGCGGACGCCGTGCACCACGTTCGCCGGGTTCTGGGGGGTGCCCGACCTGATCAAGCGGTTCACGGCGCGGGCCGCGCCCGGGGCGTACCTGCGGGTGCTGCGCGCCGGGGAGGCCGGCGCGGGCGACCCGGTGGAGGTGGTGGAGCGCCCGGCGCACGGGGTGACGATCGGCGAGGTGTTCCGGGCGACCACCCTGGAGCCGGAGCTGCTGCCCCGGCTGCTCGACGTCCCCGACCTGCCCGAGTGGATGCGGGAGAAGGCCGCCCGCCGGGTCGCCGGCCGCGCGGGCTGACCGCTCGGAAGCTCTCCCGGGATGCCGAGAAGGGCCCCCTGCCGGTTGGCAGGAGGCCCTTCCTCGCACAGCTCAGCGGAGCCAGGGGATGCTGCGGTCCAGCAGGCCGCGCTCCTTCAGCTCCTTACGCAGCGGGATCTCGTCGTCGATGTACCCGTTCCAGTTGATGCCCCAGTAGTTCGCGGTGTGGGTGCCCTCGCCGCAGAGCTGGCGCTGCACCGGCGTGCGGTTGGCCCACCACTCGCCGTCCTTGTTGATGTGCAGCTCGTCCAGCGGACGGATCCAGCGGTACGTGTACCCGATGAAGAGCATCTTGCGGGTGATGTTGGACAGGTTCGTCGACCGGGAGTGCCACTGGCGGCGGTCGAAGATGAACGCGTCGCCCGGGTTCGCGGTGATCTCCACCGTGCCCTCCGGGTCCGGGTTGTGCACCGTCAGGTCGTCCGGCCGGGGCAGCGAGTTCCACAGGTGGCTGCCGGGGATCACCTTGGTGGCCCCGCGGCCGGTCTCCGACAGGTCGGAGAGCACGTACGCCACCTTCAGCGAGAACATCGGCCGGGGGAGGTTCGGGTCCATCGTCTCCGGGTCGGAGTTCTGCCGGTACCCGTCCTGGTGCCAGCCCCAGTACGGCTTCTCCGGCTCCAGGGCCGGCGGGGTGACGTCCAGGTGGTTGTGGTGGGTGTAGATGTTCCACCCGGCCAGACCCCACATGTACGGGAAGGCGATCGGGTGGGTCAGCAGGTCGCCGAAGAGCTCGTCCCGCTCCACGAAGCCCAGCAGGTGCAGGGTGCCGTCCTTGGTGGTGTTGCCCTTGGCCTTCTCCTCCGCGTAGACGCGGTCGACGGCCTCCTCCAGGGCGGCCCGGTGGTCCTCCGTCAGCACGTTGCGCAGCAGGAGGAAGCCCTGCTCGTGGAACTCCTTGCGGTCGGTGTCGCTGATCGGCTCGTAGCCGGTCCGGCCCTGGTAATCGAACACCGCGTGGTACCCCTCCCGATGAGAAGCCATCTCTGGCACAGCAGCCGATCGTACTGCGCCGGCGGCCCAGGCTCCGGATGAGGCACGCCCGTATCGGGGCATGTCGGACCAACTGCAGTCGATTGGTCACGCACGGTGGCGATCGGGTGGTGATTTGCGGGTATTGCCGTACCTGCCGGATTGTGCGGTGACCAAACCGCGGCCCGACGGCGGCTCAGGCGTCGGCGAAGACCTCCGCCAGCACCTGGCCGGTGGCGGCGGGGGTGTCGGCGGCCCGGCTCCACGTTCCGCCCCGGGCCGTCCACTCCAGGCTGCCGAAGCGCACCCGCTTCACGCCGTGGTCGGAGGCGTGCGAGACCAGCCAGTGCGCGTACCGCCAGCCGGCGCGCTGGTCGTCGGCGGGCACGGCCAGCCCCGTCGGGTCGGCCGCCGGGGGCGTCTCCGGCAGCCCCCAGTCCAGCCGCAGGCCCCGGGCCAGGGCGGCCGCGGCGGCCTCGCCGCGCATCACCGGCGTCGAGCCCACCGTGCAGGCCACCGCCCCGGTGGCGTCGCCCAACAGCGCCCGGGTCAGCACCTGCGACTCGTCGGCCCACTTCTGGTACGCCTCGGGATAGGCCGACCGCTGCACCTTCTGCGCCGCCTCGGTGACCCGCATCTTCTCCCAGCCGCGCACCCGCTTCAGGGCGGCGTAGAACCGCTTCGTCGCGTACCGGGTGTCGCGGATCTGCTCCTCGGTGCCCCAGCCCTGGCTCGGCCGCTGCTGGAACAGGCCCACCGAGTCCCGGTCGCCGCCGGAGAGGTTGCGCAGCCCGGACTCCTGGTACGCCGTCGCGAGCGCCACCACCACGGCCCGCTCCGGCATCTGCCGCTGGATGCCGATCGCGGCGATGGTGGCGGCGTTGGCCATCTGGTCGGCGTCCAGGCGTACCTCGCCGTCGGCCTGGACGGTGCAGGTGCGGCTGGCCAGCGGAAGCCGCAGCTGCTGCCCGACCTGCCGGACGACGAGCCAGATCCCGACGACGGCGAGGACCGCGACGACGACTCCGGCCGCGACGACTGCCCGACTTCGCACCCGCACCCCCTGTTCGACGGCGTCCGACAAGAGTACGTCCCTCCTGCCGCCGACCGGCTCGTCCGACCGGTTCGCTCCGTTGCGTAGCCGGTCGGCGACCTTTCGCGGTTTCCGCGCGGAGGCGGACCGCCCGGCGGGACCCGGACGGCCTCGGCCCGGCCGGGCTTCCCCGCCCCCGGGCCGGGAAACGCCGGCTCGGCCGCGAAACGCCGGCCCGGGCCGCAAACCGCCCCGTCCGGGTAGCGGCACAGCGCCGGGAGGCTGCTCAGGTCGTGGGCACCCAGGCGGCGTCGCGCTTCTCGCGGAACGCGGCCACGCCCTCCCGCCCCTCGTCGGAGAGGAAGTACCCGGTCGACAGGGCGGCCAGCTCGGCGATCTCGGCCCGCAGGTCGACCGCCGGCGGGCGGCGCAGCAGCGCCTTCGCCCCGGCCAGCGCCCTCGGCGCGCCGCGGACCAGCGAGGCGCACGCCCGCTGGACCGCCGCGTCCAGCCCGTCCGCCGGCACGGCGAGGGTGACCAGCCCGATCTCGGCGGCCCGCCGGCCGTCGAAGGTGTCGCCGGTGAGGTACAGCTCGGCGGCGGCCCGGGGGTGCAGCCGGGGCAGCACGGTCGCCGAGATCACCGCCGGGATCACCCCGATCCGCACCTCGGTGAAGGCGAAGGTGGCCTCCTGGGCGCACAGCGCCAGGTCGGCCGCCGCGATCAGGCCCAGCCCGCCGGCCCGGGCCGGCCCGGCCACCCGCGCCACCACCGGCTTCGGGCACTCCCGCACCGCCGCGAGCACGTCGCCGAGCATCCCGGCCGGCACGGTCCCGCTGGCGTACGCGGCGGCGGTCTCCTTCAGGTCCGCCCCGGAGCAGAACACCGGCCCGGTGTGGTCGAGCACGACCACCCGGACGGCGTCGTCGGCCACCGCGGCGGCCAGCCCGGCCAGCAGCTCGGTCATCAGCGGCGTGGAGAGCGCGTTGCGGTTGTGCGGGCTGTCCAGGGTGAGGGTCGTCACCCCGTGGGCCGTGGCGACCCGCACGAGCGCGTCGGAGGAGGTCATGCCGGGCACACTAGTGGCCATGCCCGGCGCCCTTCCAGAAGGCGAATCCGTCCCCGCCGACGGCTCGCTGCCCGCCACCGCCACCCGCGCCGTCGGCGCGCGCGGCTTCGGCGTGTACGTCCACGTGCCGTTCTGCGCCAGCCGCTGCGGCTACTGCGACTTCAACACCTACACAGCCGACGAGTTGGGCGGCGGGGCCGACCGCGAGTCGTACGCCGACACGGTGCTGGCGGAGCTGGCGCTCGCCCGTCGGGTGCTGGCCGACGCCCCGCCGCCGCGGGTCGACACCGTCTTCGTCGGCGGCGGCACCCCCACCCTGCTCGCCGCCGACGACCTGGCCCGCATCCTGGACGGCATCGACCGCACCTGGAGCCTGGCCGCCGACGTCGAGGTGACCACCGAGGCCAACCCCGAGTCGGTGACGCCGGAGTCGCTGAAGACCCTGCGCGCGGCCGGGTACACCCGGATCTCGCTGGGCATGCAGTCCGCCGCGCCGGGCGTGCTGGCGATCCTCGACCGCCGGCACACCGCCGGCCGGGCCACGGTCGCCGCCGCCGAGGCCCGCGACGCCGGCTTCGACCACGTCAACCTCGACCTGATCTACGGCACGCCGGGGGAGAGCGCCGAGGACTTCGCCGGCTCGCTGGAGCAGGTGGTGGCCGCGGGGGTGGACCACGTCAGCGCGTACGCCCTGATCGTGGAGGACGGCACCCGGCTGGCCGCGCGGATGCGGCGCGGCGAGCTGCCGTACCCGTCGGACGACGTGGCGGCGGACCGCTACCTGGCCGCGGAGGCCGCCCTCGGCGCGGCCGGTTTCTCCTGGTACGAGGTGTCGAACTGGGCCCGGACGCCGGCCGGCCGGTGCCGGCACAACCTGCTCTACTGGAGCGGGGCGGACTGGTGGGGCCTCGGTCCGGGGGCGCACAGCCACGTCGGCGGGGTGCGCTGGTGGAACGTCAAGCACCCGAGCGCGTACGCGAAGCGCCTCGCCGCGGGGGAGTCGCCCGGCCTGGCCCGGGAGGTGCTCACGCCCGGCGAGGCGCACATGGAGGACGTCATGCTGCGGCTGCGCCTGGCCTCGGGGCTGCCGCTGGAGGTGCTGGACGACGCCGGGCGGGCCGGCGCGCGGCGGGCCCTCGACGGCGGCCTGCTCGACCCGGCCCGGTACGCGGCGGGCCGGGCCGTGCTGACCCTGCGCGGGCGGCTGCTGGCCGACGCGGTCGTGCGCGACCTGCTGCCCTGACCGTGGTGCCCGACCGGCCGGGGGAGCGGCCGGCCGGGGTCACTTGATGAAGCTGACGGACATCGGGTAGCGGTACAGCTGCCCCTCGTTGGCCCGCAGCCCGGCGACGATGCCGAAGATGATGCCGACGGCCATGGCGGCGAGGCCGATCAGGACGCCGATCAGGATGCAGGTGAGGATCCAGCCCACCAGCGCGATGACCGACCAGAGGAGCTGGAAGTTCAGCGCGGCGACCGCGTGCGCGCGGACGGTCGGCGACTGGTTGCCCCGGGCCAGCAGCGCGATCAGCGGCGCGAGCCAGCCGAGCACGCCCCCGCCGAGGAACATCCCCGCGGCGCCGCCGAAGTGGGCGACCAGCACCCACGTCTTGTCCTCGTTGTTCGCGTAGCCGCCGGACGGCGCGCCGTACGCGCCGCCCGTCGGATATCCGCCACCCGGCGGGTAGCCACCCGGCGGAGGGTAGCCACCCGACGGCGGCTGGCCGCCCTGCGGCGGCGGATAGCCACCGGGCGGGGGATGGCCGGCCCCGCCCGGCGCCCCGGACAGTGGTGCGGTGGGGGGCTCGTCCGACGAGCCGTACGGCGCCGACGGCGGGGTCGGCTCCGGCGGCCAGCCGCCGGGGTCGCCCGCTCCGGGAGGGCGAGGTGGTTCAGTCATGTACATCACGGTAGGGGCTGCCGGCAAGGGGACACCAGAGCGACACTGGTCGGGTCCGGCCGGACGATCGGGCAGGAACGCACCGGCGCAGCCCGCGGGCGGTGCGGCCGGCGCACACGGGGTCCGTCGTTGATCTTCTCGCTGGCGGCCCCGCCGACGTAGACTGGCACTCGTTACAGTCGAGTGCCAGGCGCGCCCTCCGGCCCGGGTGCCGGTCGGGCGAGCGGACGCGCGGCGCCGGCGCCGACGTGCGACAGGAGGTGGGGAGAAGTGGGTCTCGACGACCGTAAGCTCGCCGTGCTCCGCGCCATCGTCGAGGACTACGTCGCCACGCAGGAGCCGGTCGGCAGCAAGGCCCTGGTCGAGCGGCACCAGCTCGGGGTCTCCCCGGCGACCGTCCGCAACGACATGGCGGTGCTGGAGGAGGAGGGCTACATCCGGCAGCCGCACACCAGCGCCGGCCGGGTCCCCACCGACCGTGGCTACCGTCTCTTCGTCGACCGGCTCTCCCGGGTCAAGCCGCTGAGCCCGGCCGAGCGCCGGGCGATCGAGCGCTTCCTGGTCGGCGCGGTCGACCTCGACGACGTGGTGCACCGCACCGTCCGGCTGCTCGCCCAGCTGACCCGGCAGGTCGCCGTGGTGCAGTACCCGAGCCTGGCCCGCTCCTCCGTACGCCACCTGGAGCTGGTGCCGATCTCCACCACCCGGCTGATGCTCGTGATGATCGCCGACACCGGCCGGGTCGAGCAGCGGCTGGTCGAGCTGCCCGCGCCGACCCCCGCCGACGACGTCACCGACATGCGCCGGCTGCTCAACGAGAAGCTGGTCGGCACCCGGCTGTCCGACACCCCGCCGCTGGTGCAGGCGGTGGTCGAGGAGTCGCCGTCGCACCTGCGCCCGGCCATGACCACCCTCTCCAGCGTGCTGCTGGAGACGCTGGTGGAGCGGCACGAGGAGCGGATCGCGCTGGCCGGCACCGCCAACCTGACCCGGGGCGGCCTGCTCGACTTCCAGGGCTCGCTGCGGCCGATCCTGGAGGCGCTGGAGGAGGAGGTCGTCCTGCTCAAGCTCATCGGCGAGGCGGAGCCGAGCACGACGCGGATCCGCATCGGCGACGAGAACGAGATCGACAACCTGCGCGCCGCCTCCGTGGTCAGCACCGGGTACGGCCCCGGCGCGACCATCGTGGGCGGCCTGGGAGTGCTGGGCCCCACCCGGATGGACTACCCCGGCACCATCGCCACCGTGAGGGCCGTGGCACGCTACGTGGGCGAGCTGCTGGCCCAGAACTGACCAGTCAGGGCCGACACGGCCGGATTCCGACCGACGACCGGGCGCAACGCGAGACGAACATGAGGACACCGAACGCAGTGGCCAGGGACTACTACGGCATCCTCGGCGTGAGCCGGGACGCCTCCGACGACGAAATCAAGCGCGCCTACCGAAAGCTGGCGCGGCAGTTCCACCCGGACGTGAATCCGGACCCGGAGGCCCAGGAGAAGTTCAAGGACATCAACGCCGCGTACGAGGTCCTCTCGGACGACCGGAAACGGCAGATCGTCGACCTGGGTGGCGACCCGCTCGCGCCCGGCGGCGGGGGCGCGGGTCCGGGTGGCCCCGGCGGGGCCGGCCCGTTCGTGGGCTTCCAGGACATCATGGACGCCTTCTTCGGCGGCGCGGCCGGCGCCTCCCGCGGCCCGCGGCCGCGTACCCGGCCGGGGGCGGACGCGATCCTGCGGCTGGAGCTCGACCTGCACGAGACGGCGTTCGGCGTCGAGGCGCCGATCACCGTCGACACGGCCGTGCTCTGCACCACCTGCTCCGGCGCCGGCACCGCCGCCGGCACCCACCTCGCCACCTGTGAGGCGTGCGGCGGCCGAGGCGAGGTGCAGTCGGTGCAGCGCACCTTCCTCGGCCAGGTGGTCTCGGCCCGGCCGTGCACCGTCTGCCAGGGCTACGGCACCACGATCCCGCACCCCTGCCCGACCTGCGCCGGCGACGGCCGGGTGCGCACCCGCCGCTCGCTGACCGTCAAGATCCCGGCCGGCGTCGAGGACGGCATGCGGATCCGGCTGGCCCAGCAGGGCGAGGTCGGTCCGGGCGGCGGCACGGCCGGCGACCTGTACGTGGAGATCCACGAGCGGCCGCACGACGTGTACTCGCGCAAGGGCGACGACCTGCACTGCCGGGTCACCGTCCCGATGACGGCCGCCGCCCTCGGCACCCGGCTGACCATCAAGACGCTGGACAGCGAGGAGACGGTCGACGTCAAGGCGGGCACCCAGCCGGGCAGCACGCTGCGGCTGCGCGCCCGGGGCGTGCCGCACCTGCGCGGCACCGGCCGGGGCGACCTGTACGTCCACCTCGACGTGCGGACCCCGACGAAGCTCGACGCCGACCAGGAGCGGATGCTGCGCGATTTCGCCAAGACCCGGGGCGAGGAGGTCGCCGAGCTGACCAAGCAGGGCGGCTTCTTCTCCCGGATGCGCGACGCCTTCAACGGCCACGCCTGAGTCGTGGCGGCCAGCCGCCCCGGCACCGGCCGGGGCGGTTAGCCTTTGCTCGTGTCCGCGCCGCTGTTCCTGGTCGAGTCCCTGCCCACCGCCGACCAGCTGACGCTCGACGGCCCCGAGGGGCACCACGCCGCCACCGTGCAGCGGCTGCGCGTGGGCGAGGAGCTGCTGCTGGCCGACGGCCGTGGCGGCACCGCCGCCGCCGTGGTCCGGGCCGTCGGCCGCGGCAGCCTGGAGCTCGACGTCACCTCCCGGGGGTACGTCGACGCGCCCGTACCCCGGGTCGCCGTGGTACAGGGCATCGCCAAGGGCGACCGGGGCGAGCTGGCCGTGCAGGCGATGACCGAGGTCGGGGTGGACGAGATCGTCCCGTGGGCGGCGTCCCGCTCGGTCACGCTGTGGCGGGGGGAGCGGGGCGTCCGGGCCCGGGAGAAGTGGGTGGCGACCGCCCGGGAGGCGGCGAAGCAGGCCCGCCGCCCGTGGCTGCCCGTGGTGGCCGGCGCCCCCGACGAGTCGACCGCGACCGTGGCCCGCCGCATCGGCGGGGCCGCCGCCGCGTTCGTCCTGCACGAGGAGGCCGACGAGCGGCTCACCACCGCCGAGCTGCCCGCCGTCGGCGAGATCGTGCTTGTGGTCGGCCCGGAGGGCGGCATCGCCCCGGCCGAGCTGGACGCGTTCCGCGCCGCCGGCGCCCGCACCGTCCGCCTCGGCCCCGCGGTCCTGCGCACGTCCACGGCGGGCGTCGCCGCGCTCAGCGTCCTGGCAACCCGCCTCGCCCGCTGGTGAGTTCTGCTGCCGCCGATTCTCACGTACGCAGGTAGGACGCCCCGTTGAGGTCGACGATCGTGCCGGAGGCCCACTCCGCCGAGTCCCGGTGGTGGATCGCCACCCGGTCCCCGGCCTCCGCGAACCGCCGCGCCACCTCGCGTCCGATGCCGCGCGAGGCCCCGTCACCAGTACCGCCCGTGACTTCACGGGGCACATCATGCCCCCGCCGCTCGCCAGCGCTTACCATGCCCCGATGGGATCCGACTGCCTGTTCTGCCGCATCGTCGCCGGGGAGATCCCGGCGACCGTCGTCCGGGAGACCGACACCACCCTGGCGTTCCGGGACATCGACCCGAAGGCCCCGGTGCACGTGCTCGTCGTCCCCAAGGAGCACTACGCCGACGTGGCCACCCTGAGCCAGGGCAACCCGGCGCTGGCCGGCGAGCTGCTGGCGGCGGCCGCCACCGTGGCCGAGGACGAGGGGCTGCTCGGCGACGGCTTCCGGCTGATGTTCAACACGGGCGAGTACGGCGGCCAGGAGGTCTTCCACGTCCACGCGCACGTGCTCGGCGGCGCGCCGCTCGGGCCGATGGTCTGCCGCTGAGCGTCCCGACGGCGTCCGACGACCCGCGCCGCGCTCGCCTCACCGTCCGTACCTCGCGGGCCGGAGGCACGGGCTCCTGCCTAGACTCCACGCCCATGACTGCGATCGACGGGCGCCTGGAGCGGACGGTGCGGCGTGCCCAGGCCGAGGGGCGGGTGCCGGCCGTGTCGGCCGCCCTGCACCGGGCCGACCGGCCGCTGTGGACCTGCACGGTCGGCGGCACGGGCAACGACCACCCACTCGGGCCGCGGACGCGGTTCCGGATCGGCTCGGTCACCAAGACCTTCACCGCCGTACTGGTCATGCAGTGCCGCGACGCCGGCCTGCTCGACCTGGACGACCCGGTCGCCCGGCACCTCGACGTCCCGGCGCACGGCGAGCTGACCGTGCGCCGGCTGCTGTCCCACACCGCGGGCCTGCAGCGGGAGCCGTACGGCGACGTCTGGGACACCCTGGTCGCCCCCGACGTCGAGCGGCTCCTGGCCGACCTGGCCAGGGCCGAGCGGGTGCTGCCCCCGGCCCGCCGCTACCACTACTCGAACCTCGGCCTGGCGCTGCTCGGGCAGCTGGTGGCCCGGCTGCGCGGCGGCACCTGGGCCGAGGTGCTCGCCGAGCGGGTGCTCGCCCCGCTCGGCCTGACCGACACGAGCGACCGGCCGGGCCCGACGGCGGCCACCGGGTTCCTGGTCGACGCGTACTCCGACGAGGCGCACCCGGAGCCGCCGACCGACTTCGGCGCGGTCGGGCCGGCCGGCCAGCTGTGGAGCACCGCCTCGGACATGGCCCGCTGGGCGGCGTTCCTGGCCGACCCGGCCGCGCTGGACCCGTCCGGTGCGGTGCTCGCCCCGGCCACGCTCGACGAGATGCGCTGGCCGCTGACCGTCACCGACGAGACGTCCTGGGGGGCGGGGTTCGGGCTGGGCCTGATCCTGGTGCCGCAGGGGGACCGGGTGATGCACGTCGGGCACGACGGGGCGATGCCCGGCTTCCTGGCCGCCGTCTACGGCCGGCGCGGCGGCCCCGGCACCCCCGGGGCGATGGGCTGCGCCGTGCTCGGCTCGTCGGGGACCGGGGTGCGGGTGCTGGAGCTGACGCACGAACTGCTGGCCGCGTCCGCCGAGCACGACCCGGCCGACATCGCGCCGTGGCGGCCGGGGGAGCCGGCCCCGGCGCACCTGCGGGGCATGCTGGGCCGCTGGTGGGGCGAGGGCTTCGAGTACGTCTTCAGCTGGCACGACGGGACGCTGCGGGCCCGGGGCGCCGACGACCCGGCGGGGAAGCCGCCGGCGGTGTTCGCCCCGCTGCCGGACCGGCCGGACGTGTTCCGGACCGTCTCGGGGCGGGAGGCCGGCGAGCTGCTCCGACTCACCCGCGACGAGCACGGCACGGTGACCCGCCTGCACTGGGCGACGTACCGCTTCACCCGTACCCAGGAGACCTTCGACGGCTACGACTTCCGCCGCTGACCCCCCGGGATGGGCTCCCCTGGCGGGCAGGTCGGCGGCGGGAAATGGGCGAGGTGCGGCGGCGGGGGTAGCGATAGAATGGGGCAACCGACCGCCGTGCCAGCAGGGCGCGGCGCCGAGATCGAGAGCAGGTGGCTCAGGGCCCGCGGCCCGACCTATGACCGGCACCCCACCTCCCGGCCCGCCCCGGGTGCAGACCAGGATCACGGTCCCGGACTCGAAGATCATGGTCAACCTGCTCGGCGCGGGCGACGAGATCCTGCGACTCGTCGAGCGTTCGGTCAACAGCGACGTGCACGTTCGCGGCAACGAGATCACCATCACCGGCGCGCCTGCGGACAACGCCCTCGCCGAGCGCCTGTTCACCGAACTGCTCGAACTCATCGAGAAAGGTGAGACCCTGACCACTGACGCCGTCCGGCGTACCGTCGGCATGCTCGAGCAGGGTGGCACCGAGCGGCCCGCCGAGGTCCTGACCCTCAACATCCTTTCCCGGCGCGGGCGCACCATCCGCCCCAAGACCCTTGGGCAGAAGCGCTACGTCGACGCGATCGACGCCAACACGATCGTCTTCGGCATCGGCCCCGCCGGCACCGGCAAGACCTACCTGGCGATGGCCAAGGCCGTCCAGGCGCTCCAGGCCAAGCAGGTCAACCGGATCATCCTCACCCGGCCGGCGGTCGAGGCGGGCGAGCGGCTGGGCTTCCTGCCCGGCACGCTGAACGAGAAGATCGACCCCTACCTGCGCCCGCTCTACGACGCGCTGCACGACATGCTCGACCCGGAGACGATCCCCAAGCTGATGGCCGCCGGGACGATCGAGGTCGCGCCGCTGGCGTACATGCGGGGGCGTGCGCAGCCCTACGACGCTCGGGTCCTGACGCCGGAGGGATTCAAGCCATTCGGGTCGCTCCAGGTCGGCGACCTGGTTATCGGCTCGGACGGGAAGCCTACGCCGGTGATCGGCATCTACCCGCAAGGGCCCAAGCAGGTCTACCGGGTCACGACCCAGGACGGCGCGTCCACCGTCTGCTGCGGTGAGCACCTCTGGACGGTCGCGACGCCGGAGGACAAGCGGCACGGACGTCGGCGCACTCTCGAGACGCGGGAGATGATCGGCCAGGAGCGGCGAGGCCACATCCGCCGGTACGAGCTCCCGGTCGTGGCGCCCGTCCAGATGGAGTCGAAGGACGTTCCGCTCGATCCGTACGTGCTCGGTCTGCTGCTCGGGGACGGCTCGATCTCGTGTCAGACGACGCCAGGATTCAGCACGGCGGACCCGGAACTCGCTCGCGCGATCGAGGACGCGCTCGCCGACATCGAGCTCGTCCGCAAGAGTGACTACGACTTTGTCCTCCGGCACGTCAACGGGCACCGGGGCGGGGTGATCGTCGCGAACCCGGTGACGGTCGCAATCCGCGCGCTGGGTCTGGCCGGGGCCACATCGGGGACCAAGTTCGTGCCCGACGTCTACAAGCAGAACAGCATCGACGCCCGGCTGGCCCTCCTGCAAGGGTTGCTGGACACCGACGGGGGGCCGGTCGTCCAGGCAGGACGCACCTGCCGGGTGCAGTTCACGACCACGTCCGCTCGCCTGCGGGACGACGTCGTCTACCTGGTCCAGTCGCTCGGTGGCGTCGCGTCGTGGCGGGTTCGGGAGGCCGAGGGGCGGGAGCCCGGCTGGGCGAACGGTCGTCCGGTTCCCTACCGTGCCGACGCCTATGTCCTGGACATCCGGCTGCCCGAGAGTGTCCCGCCGTTCCGCCTGTCACGCAAGCGCCAGCGGTACGAGGAGCACGGCGGTGGCCGACCGATGCGTTTCATCGACTCGATCCTCCCCGCCGGTGTGCAGGAGACGATGTGCATCCAGGTGGCGGCAGAGGACTCGCTGTATGTCACCGATCACTTCCTGGTGACGCACAACACCCTCAACGACGCGTTCATCATCCTCGACGAGGCCCAGAACACCACGCCCGAGCAGATGAAGATGTTCCTCACCCGGCTGGGCTTCGGCTCCAAGATCGTGGTGACCGGCGACGTCACCCAGGTGGACCTTCCCGGCGGGACGACCAGCGGCCTGCGGGTGGTCCGGGAGATCCTGGAGAGCGTCGAGGACGTCCACTTCGCGCAGCTGTCCAGCTCCGACGTGGTGCGCCACCGGCTGGTCGGGGAGATCGTCGACGCGTACGCCCGCTGGGACGCCGAGCGGGAGAACCAGCAGGCGCAGGGCGTGCACGCCGTGCCGGGGCGGACCGCCCAGGGCGGCCGGGCCGGCCGGCGCCGCCAGACCTAGGGAAACCACTTGTCCATCGAGATCGCCAACGAGTCGGGTGTCACCGTCGACACCGACGCCGTGCTCGCCGTCGCCCGCTACGCCCTCGACGAGATGGGGGTCAACCCACTCGCCGAGCTGTCCGTGCTGCTGGTCGACATCGACTACATGAGCGAGCTGAACCACCGCTGGATGGGCGGTGACGGCCCGACCGACGTGCTCGCCTTCCCCATGGACGAGGGCAGCGTCGACCACGGGCCGGGTGAGTCCAGCGCGGCCGGCGGCGAGCCGGCCCTGCTCGGCGACATCGTGCTCTGCCCGGAGGTGGCCGCCAAACAGGCCGCCACCGCAGGCCACTCGGCCGCGGACGAGCTGCACCTGCTCACCGTGCACGGCGTGCTGCACCTGCTCGGGTACGACCACGCCGAGCCGGAGGAGGAACGGGAGATGTTCGAGCTCCAGGCCCGGCTGCTCGCCGGCTGGCGGTCGACCCGGTCCCGGTGATGTCCGCCCCGATCATGGCTGGCCCGGTGTCGGCGGCCGGTGCCACCACGGCCGGCCTGCCCGACCTCCAACTGATCGTCTTCGCCGCCGGGCTGGTGGTGCTGGCCGGCCTGATCGCGATGACCGAGGCCGCGCTCGCCGCGGTCTCCCCGGCCCGGGCCGCCGAGCTGGCGCGCGACGGCGTCCGGGGCGCGCGTACCCTCCAGGCGGTCGCCGGCGACGTGGTCCGGCACCTCAACCTGCTGCTGCTGCTGCGGCTGCTGGCCGAGCTGACGGCCACCACGCTGGTCGCCCTGGTCGCCGTCGACACGTTCGGCGCGGGCTGGCGGGCGGCGCTGGTCACCGCCGGCGCGATGACCGTGGTCAGCTTCGTGGTCGTCGGGGTCGGCCCGCGCACGCTGGGCCGGCAGCACGCGTACGCGGTGGGCCGGGCGGTCGCGCCGCTGGTGCGCTGGCTGGGGCGGGCGCTCAACCCCCTCGCGTCGCTGCTGATCCTGATCGGCAACGCGGTCACCCCGGGGCGCGGCTTCCGGGAGGGCCCGTTCGCCACCCAGGTGGAGCTGCGCGAGCTGGTCGACCTCGCCGAGCAGCGGGGCGTGGTCGAGCACGGCGAGCGGCAGATGATCCACTCGGTTTTCGCGCTCGGCGACACCATCGCCCGGGAGGTGATGGTGCCCCGCACCGAGATGGTGTGGATCGAGGAGCACAAGACGCTCGCCCAGGCCCTGGCCCTGTTCCTGCGCTCCGGCTTCTCCCGCATTCCGGTGATCGGGGAGAACGTCGACGACGTGCTCGGCGTGCTCTATCTCAAGGACCTCATCCGGCACACCCGCGGCGGCGACCTCGCCGCGGCCCAGCTCCCGGTGGCGGAGCTGATGCGCCCGGCCACCTTCGTCCCCGAGTCGAAGCCGGTGGACGACCTGCTGTCGGAGATGCAGGCGGCCCGCAACCACCTGGTGATCGTCGTGGACGAGTACGGCGGCACGGGCGGCCTGGTCACCATCGAGGACATCCTGGAGGAGATCGTCGGGGAGATCACCGACGAGTACGATGTCGAGCGCCCGCCGGTGGAGCGGCTGGAGGACGGTTCGGTGCGGGTCACCGCCCGGCTGCCGGTCGAGACCCTGGGCGAGCTGTTCGACGTCGAGCTGCCCGCCGACGAGGTGGAGACGGTCGGCGGTCTGCTCGCCCAGGCCCTGGGCCGGGTGCCGATCCCGGGCGCCGAGGCCGGGCTGGCCGGGCTCCGGCTGGTCGCCGAGGGCACCACCGGCCGACGCAACCGGATCGACACGGTGCTGGTCAGCCGGGTCGAGCCGACGGACACCAGTGACACCACCCCGGGGCGCGGCGAGCCCGCCGAGGCCCGGGGCGCCCAGAACCGATCCGAGGAGAGGCAGCCCGCCGATGCCTGAGTCACCCGCCCCCGCCGCCGCCCGCCCCACCCCGTCCGCGCCGGCCGAGCTGAGCGCCGAGGACAACAAGCTGGTCATCCTGGCCCGCGGGGCCCGCGGCCGGGTGGGCGCCGTGGAGGGAGCGGCGGTACGCGACCAGGACGGCCGCACGTACGCGGCGGCGAGCGTCGCGCTGCCCTCGCTGGCCCTGACGGCCCTCCAGCTCGCGGTCGCCTCCGCCGTGGCGGCCGGCGCCACCAAGCTGGAGGCGGCGGTCGTGGTGACCGAGGCCTCCACGCTGGACGGGGCCGGGTACGCCGTCGTCCGCGACCTCACCGCGGACGCGCCGATCCACCTGGCGGCTCCGGACGGCACGGTGCTGGGCACGGTGGTCGAGTGACCGGCCGCCCCGCGGGCGGCGGTCGCGCGGGCGGGCCGGTCGATCCGGGGGAGCGCCCCTACCGGGCCGGGTTCGCCTGCTTCGTGGGCCGGCCGAACGCCGGCAAGTCGACGCTGACCAACGCCATCGTCGGCCAGAAGATCGCGATCACCTCGAACAAGCCGCAGACCACCCGGCACGTGATCCGGGCGGTGCTGCACCGGCCCGACTCGCAGCTCGTCCTCGTCGACACCCCGGGCCTGCACCGCCCCCGTACGCTGCTCGGCGAGCGCCTCAACGACCTCGTCCGGCAGACCTGGAGCGAGGTCGACGTGATCGGCCTCTGCATCCCGGCGGACGAGCCGGTCGGCCGGGGCGACCGGTTCATCACCGGGGAACTGTCGGGGCTCAAGGCCACCGTCATCGCCGTGGTGACCAAGACCGACCTGGTGGACCGGGCGCGGCTGGCCGAGCAGCTGCTCGCGGTCGGCGAGCTGGGCGAGTTCGCCGAGGTGGTCCCGGTCAGCGCGGTCTCCGGGCACCAGGTCGACACGCTGGTCGACGTGATGACCGGCTACCTGCCCGAGTCGCCGCAGCTCTACCCGGACGACATGCTCACCGACGACCCCGAGCAGGTGCTGGTCGCCGAGCTGGTCCGCGAGGCGGCGCTGGAGGGGGTCCGCGACGAGCTGCCGCACTCGATCGCCGTGGTGGTGGAGGAGATGATCCCCGAGGGCCAGGTCACCAAGATCTACGCCGACGTGTACGTCGAGCGGCCCAGCCAGAAGGCGATCATGATCGGTCACCGAGGCAGCCGGCTCAAGGCGGTCGGCACCACGGCCCGCCGGCAGATCGAGGAACTGCTCGGCACCCGCGTCTACCTGGACCTGCACGTGCGGGTGGCGAAGGACTGGCAGCGCGACCCGAAGCAGTTGCGCAAGCTGGGCTTCTGAGCGCCGCGCCGGCCTGCCCGACGGCGGGTCGGCGCGGCGCCCCAAGCGCGGGGCGCCAAGTGCGTCAAGCGCGGCGCCTCAAGTGCGGTCGCCTCACGCGCGGAGCTGGGGTCCCGAGGGTGACTGGGTTTGTTCTCCGCCGCTGTGGAGCTGCCCCGTCCGTGCTCCCGTTTCCGTCCCGCCTCCGCCCCCCGCGTGTCCCGTTCGGTGTCGTGCGGTTCCGCTTCCGCCCGCCTCGTTCGGTGTCGTGCCGTTCCGCTTCCGCCCGCCTCGTTCGGTGTCGTGCCGTTCCGCTCCCGTCCCATCCCGTCCTGCACCGTGCCGTTCCGGTCACCGGCCCGTTCCGTCCGCTTTCGCCCGGCCCGATCCGGCCGCCGGTAGCACGGGTGGGGCAGCTCCACAGTGGCCACACCCCTGGTCGCCGGGCCGCCCCGCCACGCGGCCGTCACGCGATGTGATCGGCGGTTGGGGGACGAGCCTTGTCCCGGAGCGGGCGCATTTATGGCATCTTTCACTTTTCGCTGAGGGCTCTGGTTGTTTGCCGGCGTCGGGTCGGAGGGTAGGGAGCGGTTGACCCCTCCGCCCCAGACATAGATGTAGGCTGATGCGAAACCGATACCTGGACCTACTCCGCTTCCTCGCGATCGTCCGAGTCGTCGTCTACCACGTCACCGGTTGGGCGGCGCTCACCGTGCTCTTCCCGGCCATGTCGGTGATGTTCGCCCTCGCCGGTTCGCTCATGGCCGCGTCGCTGGACCGGGGTGGGGCGGCGGCGGTGGGCCGTCGGCTGCGTCGGCTGCTGCCGTCGCTGTGGGTGCTGGCCGCGGTGTTCGTCCCGGCCATGCTGCTCACCGGGTTGCCGCTCACGCCGAAGGTGCTGCTCTGGGCGTTTCCGGTCGCCGATCCGCCGGCCAACCACTGGGGCGCGCTTGCGCTCAGCGTGATCTGGTACCTGCGCGACTACCTGTGGTTCGTGTTCGCCTCGCCGGTCGCCCTGTGGCTGTTCCGCCGCGCGCCCGTGCCGACCCTGCTCGCCCCGTACGCGCTGCTCGCCGCGATCGAGTCCGGCCTGCTGCCCGCCGCGCCGGTGGCGCTGCGCGAGTTCGGCCTCTACTTCGGCGCCTGGCTGCTCGGCTTCGCCCACCACGACGGCCTGCTGCGGCGGCTGGCGAACCGGGTGCTGGTCCCGGTCGCGCTCGTCCTCGGTGCCGCCGGCGGGGCCTGGATCGCCGCCCACCCCGGCCCGCGCGGGTACGACCTGAACGACAACCACCTCGGCAACGCGCTCTGGTCGGCCGCGTTCATCCTGGTGGTGCTCGGACGGGCCCCGACGAGCGCCGCCTGGGTGGACCGCAGCGCCCTGTTCGGCCGGGCGGTGACCGTGCTGAACCGGCGGGCGCTGACCGTCTATCTCTGGCACATGCCGTTCGTGGTGGCGCTCACCCCGATGGTCGACGTGGTCGGCTGGTCCCACCAGGACCCGGTCGGCCTGGCGATCCGGGTCGTGCTGGTCTTCGCCCTGGTCGGGGTGGTCACCGCGCTGCTCGGCTGGGTGGAGGACCTGGCCGCCCGCCGGCCTCCGCGGCTGCTGCCGGGCGGCCGGCGCCGGACGACGACCGGCGGGCCCGTCCCGGCCGGCGTGGCCTCGGCGGCACCGGTCAGCCCTGCTCCGGGCGACCCCGGCGTGCCGGTGAGCCCCGCCCCGGCCGGTTACGCCACCGTGCCCCCGCCGCGCGCCTCGGAGGAGCTGGCCCTGAAGCTCAGCGCGCGGTGACGGTCACGTTGCCGCTGCCCGCGCCCACGTCGATCACCAACGTCGCCGTCGGGTCGTCGGGGATCCCCAACTGCGTGTGGCCGGAGCCGCTGTCGGCCCGTACCCGGTACCGGCCGGCCGGCACGGTGAGCCGCACGTCCCCGCTGGACGCGTGCGCGCGGGCCGAGGCGGGGGCGGACAGTTCGACGGTGACGTTGCCTGAGCGCGCCTCGGCGTCGACCTGGCCGGCGAGCCGCCGGCCGGTGACGTCGCCGGAGCCGGTCCGCAGGGTGGCCGCACCGCGCAGGTCGTCCACCTCCATGTTGCCGGAGCCCGTCTCGACGCGGACCGCGCCGGTGGCACCGGTGAGCCGGACGTCGCCGGACCCGAGGCGGACGTCCACCGTCCCGACGCGGCTCAGGTTCACGTTCCCCGAGCCGCTCTCGCCCCGCACCGTCACCCCCTCGGGGACGGTCACGTCGTACGAGACGGTGCAGCGGGGGCCGCAGTCGCTGTCCAGCACCAGCTCGTCGCCGCGGATCTCGTACCGGGCGGGAGGCTGGTTGCCCTGGTACCGCACCACCCGCCTGATCCGTACCTCGCCGGCCGGGCCGATGCCGTGGACCGTCACGTCCCCGGCGCCGCCGGGCAGCAGGGTGACCCGCCTGATCGTCGCCGACTCGGTGTCGTTGAAGTCGAGCCGCCGGAACGACAGGGTGCCGCACCCGGAGAGCAGCATCAGGACGGCGACTCCGGCGGCGAGGGGGCCGGCGGGCAGGGTGCGGTGCGGGGCCATGGCGAGCACGCTACGGCCGGCCCGACCCGGCGCGCATCGGGGATCGCCGCCGGTCCACCCCGAGCCGACCCTGATTTCCCACCCCGAGAGAGAATGGGCGGGTGGCCGGGTACCGCCGACAGCTCTACCGCGACGACGCGGTGGTGCTTCGTGTGCAGAAGCTCGGCGAGTCCGACCGGATCATCACCCTGCTGACCCGCCGGCACGGCCGGATCCGCGCGGTGGCCCGGGGGGTGCGCCGCACCAGCAGCAGGTTCGGCGCCCGGCTGGAGCCGTTCGGCCACGTCGACCTCCAGCTCGCCGGCGACCCGAAGGGCAACCAGGGCAGTTCGCTGCACACCGTCAGCCAGGTCGAGGGCATCGACCTGTACGGCAAGCGGTTCCTCGGCGACTATCCCCGCTACACGGCGGCCAGCGCGATCGCCGAGACCGCCGAGCGGCTCACCCCGGTCGAGCGGGAGCCCGCGCTGCGGCTGTTCCAGCTCACCCTCGGCGCGCTGAAGTCCCTCGCGCGGGGCGAGCACGCCACCACGCTGGTGCTCGACGCGTACCTGCTGCGCGGCATGGTCCTGGCCGGCTGGGCCCCGGCGCTGACCGCCTGCGCCGTCTGCGGCACGCCCGGCCGGCACCGGGCGTTCTCGGTGCCCGCCGGCGGCGCCGTCTGCCCGGACTGCCGCCCGCCCGGCGCCGCCCACCCCGCGCCGGCCACCATCGACCTGATGTCCGCCCTCACCACCGGCGACTGGGTGCTCGCCGACGCCACCGAGACCGGCGTACGGCGGGAGTGCAGCGGCCTGGTCGCGGCGCACCTGCAGTGGCACCTGGAGCGCGCGCTACGCTCGCTGCCGCTGGTCGACCGGGGCGCCCCCGGCGCCGTTCCGGCCCCGCCGCCGCAGGGCGCCGCCGCGGGGCGCGGCACCGATCTGAACGGAGAGAGACCCGAGTGATCCGATCGATGAGGGGCGGCCGCCGCGAGCCGGTGCCGCCGACGCCGCACCCGTCGGGCGCCCGTCCGCCCGCCCTGCCCCCCGCGGCGGTGCCCCGGCACGTCGCCGTGGTCATGGACGGCAACGGCCGGTGGGCCAAGGCGCGGGGGCTGCCCCGGACCAAGGGCCACGAGGCGGGGGAGCACAGCCTCTTCGACACCATCGAGGGCGCCATCGAGCTGGGCATCCCCTACCTGTCGGCGTACGCGTTCTCCACGGAGAACTGGCGGCGCTCGCCGGAGGAGGTCCGCTTCCTGATGGGCTTCAACCGGGACGTCATCCGCCGCCGCCGCGACCAGCTCGTCGACCTCGGTGTGCGCGTCGTCTGGTCCGGGCGGGCCGGGCGGCTGTGGAAGAGCGTCATCTCCGAGCTGCAGACGGCCGAGGAGATGTCCCGGGGCAACTCGACGCTGACGCTGCAGTTCTGCGTGAACTACGGCGGCCAGGCCGAGATCGCCGACGCCGCCGCCGCGATCGCCCGGGACGTCGCCGCCGGCAAACTCGACCCGGCCAAGGTCACCGAGAAGACGGTGGCGAAGTACCTCTACCACCCGGAGGTCCCCGAGGTGGACCTCTTCCTGCGTCCCTCCGGCGAGCAGCGCACCTCCAACTTCCTGCTCTGGCAGAGCGCGTACGCGGAGCTGGTGTACCTCGACACCCTCTGGCCGGACTTCGACCGCCGCCACCTCTGGTACGCCTGCGAGCTGTACGCCCAGCGGGACCGCCGGTTCGGCGGCGCGTTGCCCAACCCGGTGGCCCCGTCGAGCTGACGCCCGCGCTTAGCGCCTCGTCACTCTGGGTACCACCTGTGGCAGCCAGCTACGGAGGTGAGCCACGATGATCCAGAAGCGCATTGCCCAGTGGGCGGCCATGGCGGTCGCGGTGCCGCTGGCGGCGGCCGGCGCGCGCCGGCTCAGCCACACGCTGGAGGCCCGCCGCGGTCCGACCGGGGTGAGCCGCCTGCTCGCCAGGGGCGCGGACATGCTGCGCCCGCGCAAGGCGAAGCGTCGCCGGTTCTGGTGACGCCGGTCAGCGCCGTTCCCTCCGGGGGGCGGCGCTGACCCGTTCCGGCCGGTCGCCGTCCCCTACGGACGTACGATCGGCGCGGGCGCGCCGCCCGGTCGCGTCCGCCACGGGGGTGGGGATGCGGGATCTCCGGTACGAGATGACGGTGGCCCTGGCGGCGACCGACCTGGACGGTCCGCTGCGCGAGCGCGTGGTGGAGCTGTGCGCCGGCGTCGCCGAGCGGCACTGCGCCGAGGCGGGGCACGTCCCCGCGGTCCGCTCCGGCGAGATCGCCGAGCTGTCCACCGGCGAACCGGCCATGACCTGGTCCCCGACCGAGCCGCAGCGCAGCCCGCGGGCCGGCTGACCGGGCGGCTACGCCGGCACGGCCGCTGGCCGGGCGGCTACGCCGACACCTCGGACCGGTCGCCGGCCCAGAGCGTGTGGAACGTGCCCTCCCGGTCGACCCGGTGGTAGGTGTGCGCGCCGAAGTTGTCCCGCAGGCCCTGGATCAGCGCGGCGGGCAGCCGCTCGGCGCGCAGCGCGTCGAAGTACGCCAGCGACGAGGCGAACGCCGGCGCCGGCACCCCGGCCCGGGCCGCGTCCGCCACCACCCGCCGCCAGCTCGGCACCCCGTCGGAGACCCGGTCGGCGAACCACGGCGCCACCAGCAGCGTCGGCAGGTCCGGCCGCTCGTCGTACGCCTGGCGGATGCGGTCGAGGAAGCGGGCGCGGATGATACAGCCGCCCCGCCAGATCGTGGCGGTGCCGCCGAGGTCGATGCCCCAGTCGTACTCCCGGCTGCCGGCGCGGATGTGGTCGAAGCCCTGCGCGTACGCGATGATCTTGCTGGCCCGCAGCGCGCGCCGGACGTCCTCGACGAAGGTGCTCCCGTTCTCCACCCACCACGGCTGCCCGGCGTCGGCGAAGGCATGGCGGGCCGCGGCGCGCTGCTCGGCGTGCCCGGACAGCGACCGGGCGAACGTCGCCTCGGCGATGCCGGTGATCGGGATGCCCAGGTCGAGGGCGTTCTGCACCGTCCACCGGCCGGTGCCCTTCTGCTCCGCCTCGTCGCGCACCACGTCGACGAACGGGCGGCCGGTGGCCGCGTCGGGATGCGTGAGCACGTCGGCGGTGATCTCGATCAGGAACGACTCCAGGTCGCCCGTGTTCCATCCCCGGAAGATCTCCGCGATCTCCGCCGGGCCCGCCGACAGACCGGCCCGCAGCAGGTCGTACGCCTCGGCGATGAGCTGCATGTCGGCGTACTCGATGCCGTTGTGGACCATCTTCACGAAGTGCCCGGCGCCGTCCGGGCCGATGTGCCGGCAGCACGGGACGCCGTCCACCTGGGCGGCGATCCGCTCGAAGATCGGGCCGAGCTTCCGGTACGACTCGGCCGAGCCGCCGGGCATGATGCTCGGCCCGTGCAGCGCGCCCTCCTCGCCGCCGGATACGCCGGTGCCCACGAAGTGCAGCCCGTGCCCGCGCAGCGCCTCCTCCCGCCGCCGGGTGTCGGCGAAGTGCGCGTTGCCGCAGTCGACGACGATGTCGCCCGGCTCCAGCAGCGGCACCAGCTCCCCGATCACCGCGTCGGTGGGGCCGCCCGCCTTCACCATGACGACGATCGCGCGGGGCCGCTCCAGAGAGGCGACGAAATCCCGCATGGACTCGGAGGGCACGAACGTACCCTCGCCGCCGTGCTCGGCCACCAGGCTGCGGGTGCGCTCCGGCGACCGGTTGTGCACCGCCACGGCGAACCCGTTGCGGGCCAGGTTGCGGGCCAGGTTCCGGCCCATCACCGCCAGTCCGGTCACGCCGATCTGCGCCGTCGCGCGCTGCGCCATGCGTACCCCGCCTCTCGAGGGTCCCTGTCGACGCCTCCTGTCGACGCCTTCGGTATAGCAGGCTTCCCCGCCCGCCTCGCCGCAATGGCGTCAACCCTCGGCGAGGCGGGCCTCGACGCGCGCGACCTCCCCGGCGAGCGGGTCTGTGCCGCCCGAGCCGTACGTCGGCCTTCGGCGGCACGTGCCGCAAATTCGGCTGCGCCGTTCCGGCCGCGCGGCTACGGTGAGGTCATGCGTAACTGACGCCCCTTCATCCGAAGCCGGTCCGCCGTTGTCGACGCGGACCGCGTCCCGGGCGTCCGCATTCCCACACCGCCGCCGTCGCGCGGCGTCCTTCGTGGTCGGGCCCGCCGGGGCACCCCGTACCGCCGTAAAAGCCTCGCCGGGTCAGCCGATCAGCGGGCGGAACGTACCGAGCGCGACGCTGACCGCCAGCGCCGCCCCCGCCAGGGCCGCGGCGCCCGCGACCAGCACGGTGTCGGCGGCGCCGAAGCGCTGCCGCCGCGCGACGGTGCGCGGGGTGCCGGCGTCGAACCCCCGCGCGTCCATCGCGACGGCCAGCCGGGTGCCCCGCCGGATCGCGCCCACCAGCAGCGCGAAGGCGGTGGAGACGAACAGCCGCAGCTTCGCCACCGGGTTGCGCCCGGCGTCGACGCCGCGCGCCCGCCGCGCCATGCTGATCATCTGCCACTCCTGCCCGAGCAGCGGCACCAGCCGGAACGCGGCCAGCGCGCCGATCGCGAAACGGGCCGGGGCCTTCGCGTTCTGGATCAGCGCGTCGGCCAAATCGGTCGGGTCGGTCGTGGCGAAGACGATGATGCCGGGCAGCGCGACCGCCAGCATCCGCAGCGCCAGGCCGAGCGCGGTCGCCAGCACCCCGGTCGTGACCAGCAGCGGCCCCGCCTCCACCAGCACCCGGCCCGAGCGGTCGGCGGCGAACAGGACCAGGGTGACCACGATCCCGACGGCGCTGGCCAGCAGCGGCGCGGCCCGCCGGGCGAGCACCCGGTAGCGGATGCCGAACAGCGGCAGCACGGCCAGCTCGACGGCGAGGGCGAGCGCCGGGGCGACCGGGTCCAGGGTGGCGAGCAGGGTGAACGAGAAGAGCAGCGCCGCGGCGACCTTCGCCACCGGGTTCCGCCGCGCCAGCGGTGCCCCGGGCGCCGCGACGGGCTCGATGCTGATCACGGCCGCCCCGCAGTGGTTCCTGGCCGCTGCGGCGTGGCGGCGCGGCCGGCAAGGTCCGCGTGGGTCATGGGCGGTCCAGGGTGACGGTGCGGTCGGCGAGCGCGGCGACGAAGTCCGTGTCGTGGGTGACGGCGACGACGCCGTGCCCGGCGTCGCGCAGCTCGGCGAGCAGGTCGACCAGCTCCCGCCAGGTGCGCCGGTCCTGGCCGAAGGTGGGTTCGTCGCAGATCAGCAGCCGGGGCGCGGTGGCCAGGGCCGTCGCCACGCTCAGCCGCCGCGCCTCGCCACCGGAGAGGGTGTACGGGTTGGCGCGCGCGAGCGCCGTCAGCCGCAGCCGGTCGAGCAGCCCGTCCACGGTGGCCCGTACCGCCGCCTCGGGCTGGCCGGTGCGGCGTGGGCCGAGGGCCAGCTCGTCGAAGACGGTGCCGGTGACGAACTGGTGCTCCGGGTCCTGGAACACCGAGCCGATCCGGCGGGCCAGGGCAGGGGCGCGCCAGCGGTGCGGGGGAGTGCCCGCGTCCGGGCCGGCCAGCTCGCCGGTCGCGGCCACCCGACCCGTACCGGGCCGCAGCAGGCCGCCGAGCAGCAGCGCCAGGGTGGACTTGCCCGCCCCGTTCGGGCCGAGCACGGCGAGCGCCTCGCCGGCGCGTACCCGAACATCGGTGGCGGCGAGGCGCGGCGGCAGGCCGACCCGGTCGGCGGTGAGCAGCAGGTCGCCGGCGGGCGCGGCGGCGCGCCGGGGCGGCACGGTCCGGCCGGGCACCCAGACCCCCTCGGCGGCGAGCGCGTCGCCGTGCGCGGCGAAGACCGCCCCGGGCGGCCCGTCGGCGCGGACCCCGCCGCCCGGCTCCGGTACCACCACCCGGTCGACCAGCGGCAGCGCCTCGGCGACCCGGTGCTCGACGAGGATCATGGTGGTGCCGGCGTCCAGGGCGTCGGCCACCGCCTGCCGGACCAGCGTCGCGCCGGCGGGGTCGAGGTTCGCGGTCGGCTCGTCGAGCAGCAGCAGCCGGGGCCGCAGGGCGAGCGCGCCGGCCAGCGCCAGGCGCTGCTGCTCGCCGCCGGAGAGCGCGGCCGTGGGCCGGTCCCGGTGGTACGGGAAGCCGACCCGCCGCAGCGCCTCGTCGACCCGGGGCCAGATCTCGCCGGCCGGTACGCCCCGGTTCTCCAGCCCGAACGCGACGTCGTCGGCGCAGCGGGCCATGACCAACTGGGTCTCCGGGTCCTGGAAGACGATCCCGACCCGCTCACGGGCCTGCCGGGGGTCGACCCCGTCGATCTCGACGGTCCCCTCCTGCTCGCCGGAGTCCGCCGGCAGCAGCCCGGCGAGCGCGGCGAGCAGGGTGCTCTTCCCGGCGCCCGAGGGGCCGAGCAGCAGCACCCGCTCGCCCGCCTCGACGTCCAGGTCCAGCCCGCGCACCGCCCAGGCCTTCCGCCCGGCGTGCCGCCACCCGAACCCCCGCAGCCTGACGCCCCCCACGCCCGTCACCCCCTCCCGCCGGCCAGGCCCGGCCCCGCCCCGGTGATCATGGAGTTGACGGCGTTTCCGGAGATCGACACAGCCGTCAACTCCATGATCGACACGAGTTCGGTGGGGGTCAGATCGGGGCGCGGTCGCGGGCCGCGGGGAAGCGGTCCAGGGCGCCCGTGGTCGCCAGGGCGCGGGTCAGGGACCAGCCGCCGGCGCCGGCGACGAGCGCGGCGCTGACGATCGTGAGCAGCGCGTACGGGATGCTGTAGCTCGTCAGGTCGTACTTGACGTTCCACACGAGGAAGTCGAACAGGGCGGCGCCGACGCCGGTGAGCGCCCCGGCGAGCAGGGCGGTCGGCAGCCGGAACGAGCGGTAGCGGAACGCCGCGAAGACCAGCTCGGCGCCCGCGCCCTGGACCATGCCCTGCGGGATCACGGTGCCGGCCCACTGGCTGCCGAGCAGGGCGGAGAGGACCGCCGCGACCGTCTCGCAGTACAGCGCGGCGCCGGGCTTGCGGATGACGAGGCCGCCGAGCACGGCCGGCATCAGCCAGACGCCGTACAGCAGGGTCTGCGCGGGCGGGAAGAACGCGAAGGCCCCCTCGGTGGCGCTCCAGACCAGGCCCCAGGCCCAGAAGATGACGCCGAAGGCGACCGCGATCACCGAGGCGACCACGATGTCGATCGTGCGCCAGCGGTGGCTGTCCGTGTGGTTCATGCGATGGCTCCCAGTTCAGTGGAAGAACCAGGAGAAGACGCACGCCGCGTCCGGTGGGACCGGACGGCGGCGCGGCTGGAGAATGACCGAACTCCCTGCGCTGGCATTACCCAGATCAGGTTCGAGGGTCTGCGGACGGTTTGCCCGCACTCTCAGCGCTGTGCGCTCCCCTGTCGGAAATGAAGTTGTCCCGCCGACGCTAACACCTCCGAAGATCACGTGGCAAAGTGACGTGCGCCAGGTGGGTGAAACGACTCCGCGCCGGTCGTTACCGCCATCTGGCCGGAGTCCGTCGACGCGGTCCGCGGGGAACGATAGTGTCGCGCCGTAGATCGTCGAGCGCCGAAGGAGGCGAGCCCGTGACGTCACCGACCGGCAGCGCCGAGCCGCCCGCCGGGCCCGACCGTGGGGTCCCGGGGGCGGGGGCGGTCGGCGTGGCCGCGCCGGACGCACCGGCGGGGGAGCCGGCCGGGCGCGGGCCGCGACGGGCACCGCGGGTCGGCTCGGTCGAGGTGCTGGCCGCCCTGCTGGTCCTGCTGGTGGTCTTCCGCGAGCCGCTGGCCCGCGCGTTGTCCGCACCCCGGTTGCAGACCTGGACCACGGTCTTCGTGTCGGTGCTGGTCCAGGCCGTGCCGTTCCTGGTGTTCGGGGTGCTGCTCTCGGCGGTGATTGCGGTGTTCGTGCCACGCTCGTTCTGGGCCCGCGCGTTACCCCGGCACCCGGCCCTCGCCGTGCCGGTCGCGAGCGTTGCCGGGGTGGTCCTGCCGGGCTGCGAGTGCGGCTCGGTGCCGATCGCCGGCTCGCTGATCCGGCGCGGCGTCACCCCGGCGGCGGCCCTGGCGTTCCTGCTCGCAGCCCCGGCGGTCAACCCGATCGTGCTCGCGGCCACCGCGGTCGCCTTCCCCGGCCGGCCGGAGATGGTCCTCGGGCGGGCGGTCGCCAGCCTGGTCGTCGCCGCGGTGATGGGGTGGCTGTGGCTGCGGCTCGGGCGCGCCGACTGGATCCGGCTGCCGCGCCGACCGGAGCTGGACGGCGCGTCGCGGGGCGTGGCGTTCTGGGCGGCGGTCCGGCACGACGTGGTCCACGCCGGCGGTTTCCTCGTCGTCGGCGCGCTGGCTGCCGCCAGCATCAACGTGCTGGTCCCGGAGCGGTGGCTGCGGGCCCTCGCCGACGAGCCGGTGCTCTCCGTGCTCGCCCTGGCCGGGCTGGCCGTGCTGCTGTCCATCTGCTCCGAGGCGGACGCCTTCGTCGCCGCCTCGCTGTCGCAGTTCTCCCTCACCTCCCGCCTCGTCTTCCTGGTGGTCGGGCCGATGGTCGACCTCAAACTGATCTCCATGCAGGCCGGCGTCTTCGGTCGACGCTTCGCGGTCCGGTTCGCCCCGGCGACGTTCGTGGTCGCCGTCGCGGTGGCCGTCGGAGTCGGGGCGGTGCTGCTTTGACTTCCTTCCTCTTCCTGGAGGAGGGAAAATTCCCATCGGCCTTGCGGCCGGTCCGGTTTAAGCCGGGCGCCTCGCGGCGCGGGGTTCCTGTTTCACGGCCGATTGCGGAAGGGAGGACCCTTGCCGTCTGACATCAGCTCCACAGGCATCGCCAGGGGTGTGCCTGGCTACGGCTCGACCAGCCGCAAGGATGTTCTTCGCCGCGTTCACGTCCCGGTCATGGCGGGTGCGGCAGGTCGGGCACGTCCAGTGCCGGGTGGAAAGACTGAGGGCGGCGAGCAGATGCCCGCACGCCGAGCAGGTCTTGCTGCTGGGGTACCAGCGGCCGATCACCACGAGGGTACGGCCGGCGCGTGCGGCCTTGTACTCCAGTTGGCGGCGGAATTCAGCCCAGCCGCAGTCGGAAATCGCCTTGGCGAGGCTGCGGTTACGGACCATGTTGGCGACCGCGAGGTCTTCGATCACGATCGTGTCCGCAGCCCGGACCAGGTGGGTGCTGGTGCGGTGGAGGAAGTCCGCACGAGCGTTGCGGACTTTGCGATGTGCGCGGGCGATCTTGGCCTTGGCTTTGCGCCGGTTGGCGCTGCCGCGCTGGCATCGCACCATGCGCCGCTGGTAGCGGGCAAGGTTGCGGGCCCTGCGTTCCAGATGGCGGGGGTTGGCGATGCGCTGCCCGTCGCTGGTTACGGCGAAATCGGTGATGCCGAGGTCAACGCCGATCTCGTGCCCGGTCGGCTCGCGCGGTTCAAGGTCGTCGGTGTCGACGGCGAACGTCACGTACCAGCGGCCGTCCGGCTCCCGGGAGATCACGAGCATGGTCGGGTCGAGTGTGGTGAGGTCGACGTCGTCGAACGACCACACGAACGCCAGTGGCGCGTGCGTCTTCGCCACGTGCAGGACACCGTTTCTCATGCGGAACGCCGAGCGGGTGTAGTGCGCCGACTGGCGACCGTTGCGGCTCTTGTAGCGCGGGTATCGGGCGCGACCGGCGAAGAAGTTCGCGAACGCGGTGTGCTGGTGCCGCAGGGCCTGCTGCAACGGCACCGACGACACCTCCGACAGGAACGCCAGTTCGGTGGTCTTCTTCCACGCGGTGAGCGCGGCGTCGGTCTGCCGGTACGAGGTTCTCTCGCCCCGCTCGTAATAGGCGGCGTGACGTTCGGCGAGAGTCCGGTTCCAGACCAGGCGTACGCAACCGAACGTGCGGTTGAACACTGCCGCCTGTTCGGGCGTCGGGTACGCCCGACACTTGTACGCCGTCCGCACAAAAGCGACCTTACACAGTGGACTAAGCCGGGTAAGAAGGCGGGCCGTGTGGGTCAGCGAGCTTCGTTCTTGGAGCCGTCCTGGATCCACCGGGCGGCTCCTGACGGAGCCCAGATTCCTCCCCCGCCTGAAGGTCGGGGCATCCTTAGGAGGATCAGGTGAACCGGCAGGCGCAGGCGGTCGTGCTGCTGCTGCTCGGCGGGGCGGTCGTCCGGGCGAGCGTCACGGATCTCTACCTGCGCTACGTCAAGGAGGGGCTGCGCCCCTTCCTGATCGCCGCCGGGCTGGTGCTGATCGCCGCCGCGGTTCTGACCCTCTGGCACGAGCTGCGCCCCGCCCGCCCCTCGACGGAGCACACCGGCCCGACCGGGGACCTCGCCGGCCCGACCGGGGAGCACGCCGGCCCGACCGGGGAGCACGCCGGCCCGACCGCAGAGCACGCCGAGGGCGGGGACGGGCACGACCACGACCACGACCACCACGGGCCGCGGATCGGCTGGCTGCTCCTGCTGCCGGTGCTCGGCCTGCTGCTGGTCGCACCGCCGGCCCTGGGCTCGTACTCCGTGGGCCAGGCGGGCAGCGCCCTCGCCGGTTCTCGCCAGTCGGACTATCCGCCGCTGCCGCCCGGCGACCCGGCCCCGGTCACCGTGCTCGACTACGCCTCCCGGGCCCTGTTCGAGAAGGGCGTCTCGATCGGCGACCGGCGGGTCCGGCTCACCGGCTTCATCGCCCCGGGCCCCGACGGCCGGCCGATCCTGGCCCGGATGGTGCTCTCCTGCTGCGCCGCCGACGGCCGTCCCGTCAAGCTCGGGCTCACCGGCGACGTGCCGGTGGGCCTCGCGGACGACACCTGGGTCGAGGTGATCGGCCGGTACACCGACCGGGTCGGCCGGGACCCGGTCGACGACGCCGAGATCCCGTACCTGGCCGTGGAGTCGTGGCGGCGGGTGCCCGCTCCGCGGAACCCGTACGAGTGAGCGACCTCGGTAGGCTGCCGATCATGCGGATCGATGCGCGAGGGTTGACGTTCGAGGTGCGCGCGGGCGGGCCGGCCGACGGCGAGGCGGTCCTCCTGCTGCACGGCTTCCCACAGCACGGCGGCGAGTGGGACGAGGTGGTGCCGGCGCTGCACGCGGCGGGCCTGCGCACGTACGCGCCGGACCAGCGGGGATACTCGGCCGGCGCCCGCCCGGCGGAGGTGGCGGCGTACCGCCTCCCGGAACTCGTCGCCGACGCCGTGGCCCTGCTCGACGCGCTGGGCGTCGACGCGGCGCACGTCGTCGGGCACGACTGGGGCGCGATCGTGGCCTGGGCCCTCGCGGCCGGCCACCCCGACCGGGTGCGCACGCTGACCGCCGTGTCGGTGCCGCACCCGGCCGCGATGGCCCACGCGCTGGCCACGAGCGCGGAGCAGAAGGCCCGCTCGTCGTACGTCGCGCTGTTCCGCCAGCCCGGCACGGCGGAGAAGACGCTGCTGGCGCTCGACGCCGCCGCCCTGCGCCGGATGCTCGGCGGGGTCGGCGGGTCCGACCGGGTCGCCCGGTACGCCGAGCCGATGCGCGAGCCGGGAGCGTTGACCGCCGCCCTGAACTGGTACCGGGCGATGTCCCGCGCGGACCTCGCGGCCGTGGCGTCGGTTCGGGTGCCGACGGCGTTCGTCTGGAGCGACCGGGACTTCGCGATCGGCCGGGCTGCGGCGGAGGCGTGCGCCGCCTACGTCACGGGGGACTACCGCCTCGTCGAGCTGCCCGGGGTGTCGCACTGGATCCCCGACGTCGCGCCCGGCCCACTGGCCGAGGCGATCCTCGCCCGGGTGGGCGGGACTCGGTGAGCAACGGCGCGGCGGCGATGAGCAACTAGTAGGAAGCAGGACGTATGACGGTGAACGCTGACGACTATCTCGCGGTGGTGACGGAGACGATCGGGCGGGTGTCCGCCAGCCAGCGGGAGGCGGTGTGCCGGGCGGCCGATCTCATCGCCGACGCGCTGCGGGCCGACGGCGTGGTCCACGCGTTCGGCACCGGGCACTCCGAGGCGCTGGCGATGGAGATCGCCGGTCGGGCCGGCGGGCTGGTGCCGACCAACCGGATCGCGCTGCGCGACCTGGTGCTGCTCGGCGGGGCGCCGGCCGACATCCTCGGCCCGCTGCTGGAGCGGGACCCCTCGGTGGCCCACCGGCTGTACGAGCTGGCCCCGGTCCACCCGTCGGACGTCTTCGTGGTCGCCTCGAACTCGGGGGTCAACGGCGCCATCGTCGAGTTCGCCGGGCTGGTGAAGGAACGCGGCCACGGGCTGGTGGCGATCACCTCCGCGGCGCACTCGGCGCGGATGACCTCCCGCCACCCCTCGGGGCGGAAGCTGGCCGACTTCGCCGACGTGGTGCTGGACAACGGCGCCCCGTATGGCGACGCGACCCTGCCCCTGCCCGGCGGCGGTGCCGTCGGCGCGATCTCGTCCATCACCGCCGCCCTGCTCGCCCAGCAGATCACCGTCGAGGTGGTGGCCCGGCTGCTGGCGGCGGGGGAGCAACCCCCGGTCTACCTGTCGGCCAACATCGCCGGCGGGGACGAGCACAACAAGGCCCTGGAGGACCGGTACGCCGGGCGTATTCGCCGCGGTTCCTGAGGCGCGTGTCCGGGGTGGGGGCCGCCGGGGTTTTCACCGTGGTTCCTGAGGCGCTTGTTCGTGGTGGGGCCCGTCGGGCGTGTTCGCCGTGGTTCCTAAAGGCGCGGCGGGGAGTGGGGCCCGCCGTGCCCGGCTCCGGGCGGTCAGGCTTGATCCCTGCGCCGGTCACGGCGGGCCCCACTCCGGTCCGGTTTCGTCGGGGGCCTGGCGGGGCAATGCGTTGCTGCCGGCGGGGTTGGCCTCGCCGGCAGTACGTCTTGCGAAAGGTATGGCACGTGTCGAAGGAGACCGAGAAGCAGCGCTGGGAGCGCAACTTCGCCGACCTGCTCCAGGAATTGCGGGTCGCCCAGACCGGCGTGCAGATCCTCTTCGCGTTCCTGCTGACCCTGCCGTTCAGCAACGGGTTCCCTCGGGCCACGGCGTTCCAGAAGGACGTCTACATCGTCTCGCTGCTGTCGGCCGCCGCCGCTACTGCCATGATCATTTCCCCGGTCGCCTTCCACCGGGCGCTGTTCCGGCAGGGACGAAAGCCGGAGCTGGTGCGCTTCGCCCACCGGATGGCCAGCGGCGGCCTGGCGTTCATGCTGCTCTCGATGGTCAGCGCCGTCCTGCTGATCACCGACTTCGTCCTGTCCCGGCCGATCGCCGTCGTGCTGACCGTGCTCACCGGGGTGTGGTTCCTGGTCTTCTGGGTGTTCCTGCCGTTCGCCCGGCGCAACTGGGGCGACGACGACATCGACGACGAGGACGACGACCCGCACACGCTTCCCGGGAACTGACCCGCCGGGCGGGCCGACGCGTCCGTGGAACCGGTCGGGATCAGCGGAAACGCCCCTGAAAATCGGACGTTGCCGAAGCCCTACCCCTGGGTAACACCCGGGAGTAGCGTGGCTCGTGTCGAGCATGTCGACGTCATCCGGGCCCGAGGTTCGAGGGGGCAGCCGTGACCACGACGCAGAACAACCGACCCGCGCCCGACCCGACGGGCGGGGGCGCGACGGGCCCCGGTGCGGCGGCGGGTCCCACCGGCCGGGTCGCCCCCGCCGACGACACGAAACCCACCGGGCGGGTCGCCCCCGCCGACGACACGAAACCCGTCGGGCGGGCCGCGCCGGCCGGTGACCCCGACGGCCGTGGCGCCGCGGGCCCGGTCGCGGCGGGCGGCGACGGGGTCGGCCCCCTGCCCGCCGAGGCGGGACAGGTGTCGGAGAAGGAGGCCCGGCAGGTCGCCGAGGCGGCCCGCGAGTCCACCTGGGACCGGCCCAGCTTCGGCAAGGAGCTGTTCCTCGGCCGGTTCCGGCTCGACCTGATCGACCCGTGGCCGCGCAGCGACCCGGCCGAGGACGCCCGGGCCGAGGAGTTCCTGGCCGAACTGCGGGCGTACCTGGAGTCCGAGGTGGACGGCGCGGCGATCGAGCGGGACGCGCGGATCCCCGACGAGGTGTTCCACGGGCTCGCCCGGCTCGGCGCGTTCGGCATGAAGATCGACCGCTCGTACGGCGGCCTCGGGCTGAGCAACCTGCACTACTGCCGGGCGCTGATGCTGGCCGGCTCGGTCAGCCCGGCGATCAGCGCGCTGCTGTCGGCCCACCAGTCGATCGGCGTGCCGCAGCCGCTGAAGATGTTCGGCACCGCCGAGCAGAAACGCCGCTTCCTGCCCCGGCTCGCCGCTGGCGAGGTGTCGGCGTTCCTGCTCACCGAGCCGGACGTCGGTTCCGACCCGGCGCGGCTGGCCACCACCGCCGAGCCCACCGCGGACGGCACCGGGTACCGGCTCAACGGCGTGAAGCTCTGGGCCACCAACGGCACGGTCGCCACGCTGCTGGTGGTGATGGCCCGGGTGCCGGCCGGCGCGGGCCGGCGGGGCGGGATCACGGCGTTCGTGGTCGACGGCGACGCCGAGGGCATCACCGTGGAGCGGCGCAACGCCTTCGTCGGGCTGCGCGGGCTGGAGAACAGCCTCACCCGGTTCCACGACGTCTTCGTGCCGAAGGAGAACGTCATCGGCGGCGAGGGCAAGGGGCTGAAGATCGCCCTGAGCACCCTGAACACCGGCCGGCTCTCGCTGCCGGCGATGTGCGTCGGCGCGGGCAAGTGGTCGCTGAACGTGTCCCGGGAGTGGGCCGCCGAGCGGGTCCAGTGGGGCCGGCCGGTCGGCGAGCACGAGGCCGTCGCCCAGAAGCTGGCCTTCATCGCCGCGACGACGTACGGCATGGAGACCATGCTGGACCTGTGCTGCCTGCTCGCCGACGACGACCGCAACGACATCCGGATCGAGGCGGCGCTGGTCAAGCTCTACGCGAGCGAGATGGCGTGGAAGATCGGCGACGAGCTGGTCCAGATCCGGGGCGGACGCGGCTACGAGACGGCCGACTCGCTGGCCGCCCGGGGCGAGCGCCCGATCGCCGTGGAGCAGTTGCTGCGGGACCTGCGGATCAACCGGATCTTCGAGGGCTCCACCGAGATCATGCATCTGCTCATCGCCCGCGAGGCGGTGGACGCCCACCTCTCCGTCGCCGGGGACATCATCGACCCGGACGCCGGGCTCGGCCGCAAGGCGCGGGCCGGCGCGCGGGCCGGGGCCTTCTACGCGCGGTGGCTGCCGGCCCTCGCGGTCGGCCGGGGCCAGTCCCCGACGGCGTACGGCAGGTTCGGGCCGTTGGCCGGGCACCTGCGGCACGTCGAGCGGGCCTGCCGCAAGCTGGCCCGGTCGACGTTCTACGCGATGTCCCGGTGGCAGGGGAAGATGGAGCGCAAGCAGGCGTTCCTCGGCCGGGTGGTGGACATCGGCGCGGAGCTGTTCGCGATGTCCGCCGTCTGCGTCCGCGCGTACGCGGAGAAGGACTCGCGCCCCGAGAACGTCGAGCTGGCCGACCTGTTCTGCCGGCAGGCCCGGCTGCGGGTCGACGCGCTGTTCACCGCCCTGTGGGACAACACCGACCCGGTCGACGTGGCGGCGGCGAGGCACATCCTCGACGGCCGGTACGCCGCGCTGGAGGACGGGGTGGTCACCCCGCCGGCCGATCGGCCCTGGGTGGCCCGCTGGACCCCCGGCCCGTCGACTGCCCCTGACGTTCGCCGCCGCATCCCCCGCCCGGAGTGAAAGGAAGGGCCCCTGTCGACGCCTGTGGCGCAGCAGGGGACCCGCTCACGCCCGCGCCTCGGGAGGGCTCAGCGGGAGATCCCCCAGGCCAGCACGCCGGCCAGGATCAGCCCGTTGAGCACCGCCAGCACCAGGTAGGCCGCCGGTGGGACCTTGCGGCCCCGGCGGACGAAGCTGACCAGGACGCCGGCGTACGCCAGCAGCAGCACGGCGATGACGATCAGGAAGTAGAACACGCCCCACCCTAACGGTCTGCCCGGAGGCCGAGTCGGCGCAGCTCCAGCGCGGCGAGCGCGTCGACGGTGGCGTCGTCGCCGCGGCGCCACGCCTCGGCCACGTCCGGGGCGATCCGGGTCAGCCGGCCCAGCGGCTGCCCGGCCAGCGCCCGCAGGGCCAACAGGTCCCGCCCGGCCGGGGCCGCGGCCAGCGCCTTCGCAGAGGCGGCCCGGCGCATCCAGCGCAGCCGCAGCGGCAGCCAGCCGAGCAGCACCACGCCGAGCGGGAAGACCAGGACGGCGATGCTGAGCGCCAGGGCGAGTTGGCCGACCAGCTCCTGCTGGTCCCGGCCCGCGTCGGCAACCGCCCGCGCGGCGTCGGCCGCCTTGCTGAAGGGGGCGGTCAGCTCGTCGCCCACCAGCGGCACGCGGCGCACCTTGCCGCCCGCCTCGGCGAGGTTGTCGGCCAGACCGCCGCCGGCCCCCTCCAGCTTCCGCCCGGGTACGGCGAGCTTCTGCACCAGGTCGTGCACCCACAGCGCGAACCGGACGGCGGCGTACACCCAGACGACGACGAGTAGGTCGGTGAGGAACTGGCGGGCGGCGGTCGGGAAACGATCGGCGTAGATCTTCACGCCGGACAGCCTGCCATGCCCGCGGCGGCCGGGCACGGCCCGGAAACCGGCCGACGTCAGCCGGCGCAGGACGGGCAGGTGCCGAAGATCTCCAGGGTGTGGCTGACGTCGGTGTAGCCGTTCTGGGCGGCGACCCGCTCCGCCCAGGTCTCCACGGTCGGCCCGGCCACCTCCACCGTGCGGCCGCAGGCCCGGCACACCAGGTGGTGGTGGTGACCCTCGCTGCACCGCCGGTAGAGGTGCTCGCCGCCCGGCGGGCGCATGACGTCGACCTCACCCGCGTCGGCCAGCCCCTGCAGCGTCCGGTAGACGGTGGTCAGCCCCACCCGCTCGCCGCGCTCGCGGAGCATGGCGTACAGGTCCTGCGCGCTGTGGAATCCGTCCAGCTCGGCGAGCAGGGCGCTCACCGCCGAGCGCTGCCGGGTGTTGCGGACGGCGCCGCCCTCGCTCACGACGCCCCCTGCGTTCATGACGTCTCCCCGGCATGGCTTACCGCGTCGGCGACGATGTGCGCGACGTGCTCGTCGACCAGCGCGTACGCGATCTCGCGCCCGCGCCGGGAGCCACGGACCACGCCGGCCCCGCGCAGCACCCGCAGATGCTGCGACACCAGTGGCTGCGCGGCTCCGAGCTTCTCCACCAGCTCGTGCACGCACCGCTCGCCCTGCGCCAGCTCGCTCACGATCGCCAGCCGGATGGGGGCCGCGAGGGCCCGCAGCAGCTCGCCCGCGCCCTCGTACGCCTCGTAGCCTGATGCGCCGGTCACCTCGTAACGGTAACCAATACCGCGGACATGTCCTGGCGCAGGCTCAACTCAGCACCACCTCGTGCTCGTGCGGCTCGGGGGTCGGCGCGCCGGCCCGGGTGCGGCGCCGCCGCAGCGCCCGCCACCCGGCGGCGGCGACCGCGACGACGAGGAACGAGGCGATCGCGAGCAGCACCACGGACGCGCCCGGGGCGGTGTCGGCGTTGGCGGCCACCCAGACCCCCGAGCCGGCGGCGAACAGGCCGAGCGCCATCGCGGCGGTCATCGTGGCGCGGAAGCCGCGGGTGACCTGCTGGGCCGTGGCCACCGGGACCACCATCAGCGCGCTGATCAGCAGCACCCCGACGGCCCGCATGGCGATCGTGACGGTCACCGCGGTGCCGACGGCGAGCAGCAGGTTGAGCGCCCGCACCGGCAGGCCGGCGACCCGGGCGTACTCCTCGTCGTGGCACACGGCGAACAGCGCCGGCCGCAGGGTCAGCATCGTGACCAGGATCGCCGCGCCGAGCACCACGATGGTCGTCAGGTCCTGCGGCGAGATGGTGGTCAGCGACCCGAACAGGTACGCGTTGAGGCTGGCGCTGGTGGCGTCGGAGAGCCCGACCAGCATCACGCCACCGGCGATCCCGCCGTAGAACAGCAGCGCCAGCGCGAGGTCGCCGGACGTGCGGCCCCGGGCCCGCACCAGCTCGATGGCGACCGCGCCGAGCGTCGCCGCGACCACCGCCACCAGCACCGGGGAGCTGTTGAGCAGCAGCCCGGCGCCGACCCCGGTGAGCGCGACGTGCCCGACCCCGTCGCCGATCAGGGCCAGTCGGCGCTGCACCAGGTAGATGCCGAGCGCCGGGGCGGCCAGGCCGATGACCAGCGCGGCGATGAGCGCCCGCTGCATGTACGGGTACTGGAAAAGCTCCATGCTCAACTGCTCCACAGCCCTACGGGCTCGTCGGGTCCGTGCGGGTGCACGTGGTCGTGGTCGGGCTCGGCGTGGTGGCCGGCCGGCTCGGGCACCGCGCCGTCGTGCGCGACCCCGCCGTCGTGCACCACCACGGCGCGGCTGATCAGTGGGCGCAGCGGCCCCAGCTCGTGGGCCACCAGCAGCACCGTCCCGCCGCCGGCGACGAAGCCGCGCAGCGCCCCGGCGAACGCCTCCTGGCTGACCGCGTCGACCCCGGCGGTCGGCTCGTCCAGGACCAGCAGTTCCGGCTCGCCGGCCAGGGCGCGGGCGATCAGGGTGCGCTGCTGCTGGCCGCCGGAGAGGGTGGCGACCGCGTCGCCGGCCCGGTCGGCCAGCCCGACCGCCTCCAGCGCGGCGGCCACGGCCGCCCGGTCGGCCCTGCCCGGCGGGCGGAGCACGCCCCGGCGGGCGAGCCGGCCGGAGGACACCACCTCGCGTACGGTGGCCGGCACGCCGCCGCCGGCGCCGAGGCGCTGCGGGACGTACCCGATGCGCCGCCACTGCCGGAACCGCCGCAGCGGCGTGCCGAAGAGCGAGACGGTGCCGGAGTGCGGCGGGACCAGCCCGAGTACCGCGCGGATCAGCGTGGACTTGCCGGAGCCGTTGGCGCCGAGCACGGCGACCACCTCGCCGGCGTCGACGGTCAGGGAGACGTCCCGCAGCACGGGGCGGCCGTCGTAGCCGACCGCCGCGTGCGTGACGGTGATGACAGGTGCGGTCACGAGCAGCTCAACGCCGTCCGGAGGGTCTGGAGGTTGGTACGCATCACCGAAAGGTAGTCCGCGCCGTTGCCGGCGGACAGTCCTTCCAGCGGGTCGAGCACGGCGGTCCGCGCGCCGACCTGCTCGGCGATCGTCTCGGCGACCTTGGGGCTGACCAGGGTCTCGAAGAAGATCGTGGTGGCCTGGTGCTCCCGGGCCTCCCGGGCGACCTCGGCCAGGCGCTGCGGGGACGGCTCGGTCTCCGGGGTGAGCCCCGTCATGCCGACCTGCTCGAGCTGGTAGCGCCCGGTCAGGTAGCCGAACGCGGTGTGGCTGACCACGACCTCCCGGCGCTGGCAGGTCTTCAGCCCCGCCGCGAACTCGGCGTCCAGCTTCTCCAGGTCGGCGCGCAGGGTCCTCGCCCGGGCGGTGTAGTCGGCGGCCCGCTCGGGGTCGACCGTGCCGAGCCGCTCGGCGAGCCGGTCGGCGACGGTGGCCAGCCGGGTCGGGTCGAGCCAGAGGTGCGGGTCCTTGCCGCCGCTCTCCTCCTCGTGCCCGGCCTCCTCCTCGTGCTCCTGGCCACCGGCGCTCGCGTCCAGCAGCGGCTGCACCCCGGCCACGTCGAAGGCCCGGTCGCCGCCGGCCTGCTCGACCGCCTCGTCCACCGCCGGCTGGAACCCCTTGAGGTAGACGAGCAGCTCGGCCTGGTTCACCTCGCCGACCTGGCCCGGGGTCAGCTCCAGGTCGTGCGGCTCGGCGCCGGGCTTGGTCAGGTTGGTCACCCGGACCGCGTCACCGCCGACCCGCTCGGCGACGAACTGGAGCGGGTAGAAGGCAGCGGCCACGTCGACCCGCTGCGGGTCGGCGCCGCCGTCGTCGTCCGAGCAGGCGGTGAGGCCGGCCAGGCCGAGCAGGGCGGTCGCGGTGATCAGGGCACGTACGGTGGGGCGGAGCGTCATGTCGTCCACTCTCCGCGACAACGAAATTGATTGTCAAAAACGCATGCTTGCATGAGCCGCGCTCATCTGCTAGCGCTTCGCCCCTCGTGCCGCCCGTACGGGCCGGGCCCGGGTCAGAGCAGCTTCGCCAGCGCGACCGTGACCAGCAGGGCCAGCATGACCAGCCGGATCACCCGGGTGGCCGGCGCCTGGACCGGCCAGGTCCTCAGCAGCAGCGCGACCAGGCCGGCGGCGAGCACCAGCAGCAGCACGCCGCCCAGCACGCCCGGGGTGAACAGCGCCACCAGCACCAGCACCAGGGTGACCAGGAAGACCGCCGTGGGGTTCGCCCGGGCCAGTCGGGCCAGCAGGGGGCTCTGCGTACGCTGCATCCCACAGACTTTACGAGGAGGACCCGGTGCTGGTCACCAACCGGTTCGTGGTGGACCCCGACGTCGCCCCCGCCTTCACCGAGCGCGCGCACGCCGCCCTCGCGGCGCTCGCCGCCCGCCCCGGCTACCTGCGCGGCGAGCTGCTCCGGGCGCTGGACGACCCCCGCCACTGGTGCCTGGTCACCGAGTGGGAGTCGGTCGGCGCGTACCGGCGGGCGCTCGGCGGCTTCGACGTGAAGGTGCACGCCACGCCGCTGCTGGCCGAGTCGGTCGACGAGCCGTCGGCGTACGAGCCGCTGGCCAGCGCGGCCCCCGGCGGAGCGGTCGACGTGCGGGCGAGCGATCGGGCCGCTGCGCCGTACCGCTGAACGGCTGGCACTACCCTGCACGTATGACCGCACCCGGACCGGCCGGTCCACCCCCGTACCCGACGGCAGGACGGCCCGTCGGCCCGCCGGCCCCCGGCGCGTCGCCGACGCCCCAGGAGCCGGCGGTGCCCCCGCCCCCGGCGGGCCCCGGGGTCGCCCCGCCGTTCGCCGCGCCGCCGACCGAGGGGCGCCGCGCCCGGCTCTGGCTCGCCCTCGGGGTCGGCGCGCTGGCCGTGCTGCTCTGCTGCGGCGGGGGCGGGTCGGCCGTCGTCGGACTGGCGGTCAGCAACGTGCAGGCCGTCCGGGAGCAGGGCCGCGCGGTGACCCGGGACTACTACGAGGGGCTGGCCGAGCGGAAGTACGACAGGTCGTACGACGCGCTCTGCGACGACGCGCGACGGCGCGAGTCCCGGCCGGAGTTCACGCGGCGGGTCTCGGCCGAGCCGCAGATCGACTCGTTCCGGGTGGGCGACGTGGACGTCAACAACCTGACCGTGCCCGTCTCGGTCACCTTCAGCGGTGGCGGCCGGGGCAGCCAGCGGGTGACCCTGGCGCCGGACCGGCAGACCGGGGCCATGAAGGTCTGCGGCGTCAGCTGACCCCCGGGCCTCCGACCCGACCCCGGGTGTCCGGCCCCGCCGGTGGCGCCCCTTGGCCCGGCCCTGTCGGTCCGGCGGTGGAGGCTCGCGGGGGCCGGCCTGGTCGCCCCCGGTATTCTGCTGGGCTCGGGGCCTCCGCGGTCGTACCGTGGTCCCGGACCGAACGATTCATCCACTTCGCCCCCGCCGACCGCCAGCCGGCGTAGGAGGAAACATGCCAGTCGACCGTATCGACGCCGTCGTCAGCCTCGCCAAGCGCCGGGGCTTCGTCTTCCCCTCCAGCGAGATCTACGGGGGCACCCGGTCGGCGTGGGACTACGGTCCGCTCGGCGTGGAGCTCAAGGAGAACGTCCGCCGGCAGTGGTGGAAGACCATGGTCCAGCAGCGCGACGACGTGGTCGGCCTGGACTCGGCCGTCATCCTGGCCCGCAAGGTCTGGGAGGCCAGCGGCCACATCGCCGAGTTCGTCGACCCGCTGACCGAGTGCCAGTCCTGCCACAAGCGGTTCCGCGCCGACCACCTGGAGGAGGCGTACGAGGCCAAGCACGGCAAGCCGCTGACCTCGCTGACGGAGCTGAACTGCCCGAACTGCGGCAACAAGGGCACCTTCACCGAGCCGAAGATGTTCAACGGCCTGATGAAGACGTACCTCGGCCCGGTGGAGAGCGACGAGGGCCTGCACTACCTGCGCCCGGAGACCGCACAGGGCATCTTCGTCAACTACAAGAACGTGGAGACGGTCGCCCGCAAGAAGCCGCCGTTCGGCATCGCGCAGACCGGCAAGTCGTTCCGTAACGAGATCACCCCCGGCAACTTCATCTTCCGTACCCGCGAGTTCGAGCAGATGGAGATGGAGTTCTTCGTCGAGCCGGGCACGGACGAACAGTGGCACGAGTACTGGCTGCGGGAGCGCTGGAACTGGTACGTCGACCTCGGCCTGTCCGAGGAGAACCTGCGCTTCTACGAGCACCCGAAGGAGAAGCTCTCCCACTACTCGAAGCGCACCGTCGACATCGAGTACCGGTTCCGGTTCGGCGGCACCGAGTTCGCCGAGCTGGAGGGCATCGCCAACCGCACCGACTTCGACCTGTCCACGCACAGCAAGCACTCGGGCGTCGACCTGTCGTACTTCGACCAGACCAAGGGCGAGCGCTGGATCCCGTACGTGATCGAGCCGGCCGCCGGCCTCACCCGCGCGGTGCTCGCCTTCCTGCTCGAGGCGTACGACGAGGACGAGGCGCCGAACACCAAGGGCGGGGTGGACAAGCGCACCGTCATGCGCTTCGACCCGCGGCTGGCCCCGGTCAAGGTGGCGGTGCTGCCGCTGTCCCGCAACGAGGCGCTCTCCCCGAAGGCGAAGGGCCTCGCCGCCGACCTGCGTAAGCGCTGGGTGGTCGAGTTCGACGACTCGCAGGCGATCGGCCGCCGCTACCGCCGGCAGGACGAGATCGGCACCCCGTTCTGCGTGACCGTCGACTTCGACACCCTCGACGACAACGCGGTGACGGTGCGCAACCGGGACACGATGGCCCAGGAGCGGATCTCGCTGGACCAGGTCGAGCGCTACCTCATCGAGCGCCTCCCCGGCTGCTGAGCTGCGTACGGGGCTCCGACCGGCGCGCGGGAACGGGCCGGTCGGAGCCCCGTACACTTGTCCGGTGACCGCCCCGACCCCGCCCGCCGTGCGCCCGTTGGCCGTCGGGCCGCACGAGGTGTGGCCGCCGGTGGTGCTCGCGCCGATGGCCGGCATCACCAACGTCGGGTTCCGCCGGCTCTGCCGCGAGCAGGGCGGTGGCATCTACGTCTGCGAGATGATCACGACCGTCGCGCTGGTCGAGCGGAACCCGAAGACGCTGCGCATGATCGCCTTCGGCGAGGAGGAGAAGCCGCGCAGCCTCCAGCTCTACGGCACCGACCCGGAGATCACCGCCGCCGCCGTGCGGATCGTGGTGGAGAAGGACCTCGCCGACCACATCGACCTCAACTTCGGCTGCCCCGTGCCCAAGGTCACCCGCCGGGGCGGCGGGTCGGCCCTGCCCTGGCGGCGCCGACTGTTCGCCCGGCTGGTGAAGGCCGCGGTGGACGCCGCGTCGCCCGCCGGGGTGCCGGTCACCGTCAAGATGCGCAAGGGCATCGACGACGACCACCTGACGTACGTCGAGGCGGGGCTCGCCGCCCAGGACGCCGGCGTCGCCGCGGTCGCCCTGCACGGGCGTACGGCCGCGCAGCGCTACTCGGGCACCGCCGACTGGGACGCCATCGCCACGCTGAAGCAGGCCCTCGACGTGCCGGTGCTGGGCAACGGCGACATCTGGGAGGGCGACGACGCGCTGCGGATGGTGGCGCACACCGGCGTCGACGGGGTGGTCGTCGGCCGCGGCTGCCTGGGCCGGCCCTGGCTGTTCGCCGACCTGGAGGCCGCGTTCGACGGCCGGCCCGAGCGGCGGCTGCCCACCCTCGGCGAGGTGGCGGCCACCATGCGCCGGCACGCCGAACTGCTGGTGGAGCAGTTCACGGCCGGCGCGCGGAACCCGGCCCGGGGCGAGCGGGACGGCTGCACCGACTTCCGCAAGCACGTCGCCTGGTACCTGAAGGGGTTCCCGGTGGGCAGCGAGCTGCGCCGCTCCCTCGCCATGATCGAGAGCCTGGCCCAGCTCGACGACCTGCTCGGCAAGCTCGACCCGGCCGAGCCGTTCCCGGTGGCCGCCCTGGGCCAGCCGCGCGGCCGGACCAACTCCCCGGGCAAGGTCCACCTCCCCGACGGCTGGCTCGCCAGCCGCGACGACGACACCGTCCCGGTGGGCGCCGAGCTCGACGACTCCGGCGGCTGACGGCGCCGGCCCCGCTGGGCGCCGAGCTCGACGACTCGGGCGGCTGGCGACACCGTCCCGGAGGGCGCTGAGCTCGACGACTCGGGCGGCTGACGGCGCCGGCCCCGCTGTCGCCGGGCGGGTGGACGACGAAGGGCCGACCCCTCGTGGGGGTCGGCCCTTCGTGATACCTCCTGCCGTTCAGGTTCCCGGTCAGGAAGTGGCGCTGTAGCCGCGGGTGGCGATCCAGTCGGCGAGGTTGTCGATGCTCATCTGGTAGGAGGCCTGGTCGGGGTTGGCGGAGTCGGCGATGGTGACGGTGTGGCCGTTGTCGTGGTAGCCGACGA